>JAPPKT010000031.1 GCA_028819675.1 Caldilineaceae bacterium
GGGGGGTGTTTGGCCCCAAAAAATATATTCCCCCCCCTACAAAAAACCCCCCCCCCGGGGGGGGGGGCCCTTTTTTGGGGGGGGGGGGGGGGGGGGGGGCCCCCCCCCCCCACATGGGCGGGCCTAATCGCCCCGACCGCCCTGAACTGCAGCAGTTAGTAGTCAGTAGTTAGTAGTCAGTGAAGGCGCTTATTCTGGTGGAAACTGGAATGGGAAGTGACCGCGGCCTGGTTTTCTCCGGAGGTATAGGACTGTTCACCCCCATTTTGGGATGCACTCAAAACTTGCCGGTTCGTGCCAACAGTTCTGCACTGTGTTAGACTGAGTGGGCAGGAGAAACGGCCCGGACCGGGCCCCATTGCTGAGGAGAAGAAAGTCATGGCCGAACGAGAAGTCCCGGGTTGGGTGCAAGAACACATTCGCCGCTATCTCGATTCCGATGGCGAAGACGGCCACATTTGGAACGGCGTTCCCACTTTGCTGCTTACGACAACCGGGCGGCGTACCGGAAGGTCGCGCACGACGCCTCTCATTTATGGCAAAGTTGCAGGCGAGGAGACCTATGTAATCGTCGCCTCCCGCGGCGGCGCGACCCACCACCCATCCTGGTATCTCAATCTGGCGGAAACGCCAGCAGTTCAGCTCCGGATCGGCGCCGACTGTTTTGATGCCACCGCGCGCACCGCCTCTCCTGATGAAAAGCCGGCCCTGTGGAACATGATGGCGGAGATTTGGCCCGCCTACAACGAATATCAGGCCAAGACCGAACGGGTCATTCCTGTCGTTATTCTGGAACGGGCTTGAAGAATCTGAACCGCGGCCGCGCCCTACTGGTGCGAAAATGAGCATTCCGCACGACGAGGTAGGCCATGCCGGCTCGTTGCACCTTCCTACCCCTTTCCCAATCCGCACGGTCGAAACCGACAACTACCGTACTAAGACCTTCACGCTAGACCTTAGCTTGAACGCGCAGCCCGGGCAGTTCGCAATGGCCTGGTTGCCTCGTTTCGATGAGAAGCCTTTCTCTCTGGTTTCGGCCGACCCAGTGACCCTGATGGTCACTGCTGTCGGCCCCTTCACTAACCTCCTGCATGGAATGGGTCCCGGAGACCTACTCTGGATTCGCGGACCGTTCGGAAAAGGCTATCGCCTCCCTGATAGTGGACTGAGAGTGACCTTCGTTGGAGGGGGGTATGGCGTCGCCCCCCTCCTATGGTTGGCGCGCGCCTGGCGTCAGCATCTGAAGACTCTGACCGTCATGATCGGAGCGGGCACGGCCGCCGATATTCTCTATTTCGATCGCTTTTCCGCACTGAAGAAGAAAGGGAAGGGAGGGTCTGCCAAGACCAAAGTGCTCACCTGTACTGAGGACGGTACCGCCGGATACGCGGGACGCGTCACCGATCTGCTTGCAAACGAATTGACCAAAGGGGAAACCGATCTCGTGTGCGCGTGCGGGCCGCACGGAATGCTCACCGCCATCGACCGCCTGGGGCAAAGGCACGGCGTGCCCCGCCAGCTTTCGTGGGAGGCCTATATGCGCTGCGCGGTAGGGATCTGCGGTTCCTGCGAACTGAACGGCAGCGTCCTCTGCCTGGACGGACCCGTCCTGGAACATGGCCTACTTGGAGGCGCCGCCTGAACATTCCTGGTGATCGGGAACCTACCTATAGGGCAAGCCGCCGAGGTGTCACTCCTGAGGCGGCAGGCACGCCGTGAGCGGGTGTTGCATTGAGAACGCCATCAAGTACTGCAGCCGCGACGACCTCGGCAGCAACTGCGCCAAGCAGGCTGAGCTCGAACTGGGCATCGAGCGCGCCAGTTGCCAGGGCGAAGAGGCAATCGCCGTCGTAGAGAGTATGCGCAGGCCTGGTCGAACGGCTGACGCCGGTCTGGGCCATCTGCGCCAACTTGGTTGCTTCTGTCTTGGGAAGGCTGAGATTCGTCGCGATCACGCCGATAGTCGTGTTTTCCTGAAAAGAGGAACCCTTTCCCACGATTGGGTCGACGGCCGAAGTGGGGGACGGGTTCGATTCCGTTCGTTGCGCCCGGAAAAGGTAGGAGTCGAAACGGGCGGCGGTTGCCGAAAGACTGTCCACTAGTTCACCGCATAAAGGATCACGGGCCCCGGCCACAAGCTGTGCCCGTATCGGGTCGACGATGTCCCCAATTGCGTTTACGGCCATCAGCGCTGAAACGACAACGCCGCCGGGCAAGGACGCAGACGCCTGACCTAACCCGCCGCGCATGCACAGTTCTGCCCCCAGCAGTTTCCCTACAGTACAGCCGACTCCAGCGCCGACCGATCCACGGCTTACCTCCTCCTCGGTCGCCGCCTCGCACGCGGAGTAGGCATCATCCTGTGTGGGAAACACCGTCGAACCGCCAAAGCCCAGGTCGTACAGAATCGCGGCCGGCACTATCGGCACCGGTGCGGCCGGCGTGTACCAGCCATAGCCCCGCGCCGCCAGCCACTTGACGACGCCATGCGCCGCCCCAAGTCCATAGGCCGAGCCGCCGCTCAGAAGGACACCGTGAACGCGGTCTACGCGGTTCACAGGATCAAGCAGGGCCGTCTCCCGCGTACCGGGGGCCGAACCGCGCACATCAACGCCGCCGCAACTCCCCTCAGGAGTCAACACGACGGTACAGCCGGTTCCGTTAACAGGGTCCGACCAGTGGCCGACCAGAATGCCCTGAACGTCGGTCAGCGCGTTATTCACTTTGCGCCATTTTGGCTGTGACTTGCCTCTTCAGATAGGCCATGAGGACATGCAAGCCGCGTATTCGCTGCGGTGAAATCGCTTCGTGCAGACCAAGCAGATAATGAATGTCGTCCGGCGTATGCAGCACCGTATCGGGCGTCGCTCGTTCCAGCCCTTCCTGGACGATCGCGGCATAGCCCCGAACCGTAGGCGACTCTTTGGGCACGTCGATGTAGACGTGTACTCCAGCGTCTACGATGTCAGTAAATACGAATATCGGCGTCTGACATTCGTGGACCTGCTCCATCTGATCGCGGGCGTCGTGCAGAAAGCCGGGGAGGTCCGGCATGGCCATAGCGAAATCGAGGAGAGACTCCAGCCGCTCCCGCGGCTCCATGCTGCGAAAGTCTTCAATGATCGCTCGCAGAGGCGGTGGAGTCCGGTCAATCTTTTCTTCGAGTGTGAGTTCGAAATCCATCAAATTGGGGCTGTGCTCTCGTCAGAACTGCTTCCGACTGAGCGCAGTCATCAGATTTATTTTGAGCGTTTCAAGACCGGTAGGCCGTTCTTGCTCTCGGAAACCTCGTAACCCTCCGGAACCGCCTCCAGCGAGCCCTCCTTCTCTTCCTTGGCGAAGAAGTACAGGGTCTGTTGTCGACCGTTACGCAACGTTGTTTCCTTTGAATGCAGATAGTACGTTCTGCCCTTGGAGTTCGTGTGCGCATACGCCATGTTTTGATGCTCCTTTTCAAACTACAAAAACCTTTTTCCGCTACCTCATCGCAGGAGTCCGGCCACCTAATGGCCGGAAGCGGTTTGCGATCCAGGTGAACTGTACCATATACAGTTGGTAAAATTGTAATCCAGCTTTCCAAAACCGCAAAAAACGTAACTAATCTTTACTGTAAATGATGGAAATTCAAGGCCCGCGAGCCTATATAAGTGTCCGTAAATTCAGCCGGTGGTTGACCTTCCCACCGGTCCTCGTAGAAACCGGTGACTACAAAGCCGGCATCGAGTTGACCGCCAATCTGGTCGGTGAGCGTATGCCCGAACTCCATAGCCTCACCGGCCCGAACGAAGGCCTCTCTCTCCGGCTTGGTAATGCTCGTTAGGTCCGAGTAAGGAAGTTCGTGTCGAACCTCCAGCATGCCTTCGTCAATCTTTCTCTGGTCAAACAGGTAAAGGACAGGGTTGACAAAGCCCGCCAGAAGAACGCCGCCCCGCTTCAGCACGCGTGCGCACTCACGCCATACCGGCCGCACGTCGGGTACGAACAGATTTGAACAGGGATGAACGATCAGGTCAAACTTTCCGTCTGAAAAAGCCCCCAGGTCCCGCATGTCGCCTTCGACCGTCACCAGGCCCAGACCATCGCGTTCTGCCACGAGACGGTCCTGCGCCAGTTGCCGGGGCGAGATGTCAAATACCGTCACTCGCGCGCCGGCACTTTCTCCGGCGGCAGCCAGTACGGGCCCTTGTTGACCGCCCCCGGAAGCCAAACACAAAATCTCTGCACTCCTGAAATCGGGAAACCACTTACGCGGCACAGGCTTCGTCGGCGTGAGAACGATCTCCCAACTTCCTCGCCGTGCCGCAGCCACCGTATCGCTGCTAACCGGTACCGTCCATCTGCTCTTGCGCTCGACCGCCTTATCCCAGGCCCTTCTATTGTATGACTGGAGGTCATCAAAACCTTCCATCAATCCCGCCCGTCTCTCTGGAGTAAAATCAGAGACCTCTCGATCACCGGCCTGCCTGGGTTTGCTTGCTTCGGAGGTCAGTCAATCTCTCTTTCGCCCGATTCCTTCGTTCGATTCGCTCCTGTTGAATCTGTTCGCTCAAGCCGGGAAGCGGCCCATCCCGAAGTACGCAGATGATCTCCGCCATAATACAGACTGCAATCTCGGCCGGTGTAATCGCCCCAATGTCGATGCCAATCGGCGCTTTAACACGATCGAACTTCGACGCCGGAATCATCTGCTCTTTTTCCAGGAGCTCAAAAACTGCTCGTATGCGCCGTTGGCTTCCTATCATTCCCAGGTAAGCAACCGGATCATCCAACATTTCCAACAAGCAGTCGATGTCATGTTGGTGTCCTCGCGTTACCAGGACGATGTAGGTGTCGCTGTCAAATGCGTCCTTGTCCTGCCGCAGGTCAACAAGCGTTGGCCTGAACGGCCCGGCTACGACACGGTCTGCGGTGGGAAACCGGGAGTCATGGGCGTATTGCGGGCGATCGTCAATCACCGTAACAAGGAAGTCGCACGTCTTTGCGATCGAAGCCAGTGGGATGGCAATGTGGCCTGCACCGGCAATGATCAGATGAGGAGGCCTGGCCTGGACCTCGACAAAAACTGAGAAACTCCCACCTTCTTCCTCGTAGTGAAAGTGCTCGTGACGCTTGCGCGCAATGGCCAGCCGCCCATCACGGAGCACACCGTCCAAATGCCCACCCAGACCCAGGTCTCCAAAAGGGCGCCTTTCAGGTTCGGGCCACAGTACAGCGTTCTTGCCAACCGCCTTCGCGTAGACGCCTGCCCCCGCAGTCACCGTGACAAGTGCAACGGATTCTCTCTTTTCGATCGCCATTAGAAGCGAGTTGAGCAGCTCTTCCTGCATATCTCCTGAGTGACGTCCTTTGAAGTCTGGTCGATTGACGGCCGGCGCGATCTGCCGGCTCAAATGCTCCGCTCGGCTCTGCACGTCCCGTGCCGCTAGACACGTCCCTGTCCAGATGCTAGAATCCGACACGTACCCTGATGCAGAAACACCTATTCAGTCGCATAGATTGGGCCCTGCCAGATGCCGGCAGGCCAAGGAGTAGACTGCCCTATGGCTGAAATCTTCCAAGCTGAGAACCTGGTAGCCCTGCTAACTCTAGTCCTGCTCGAAATCGTTCTCGGAATAGACAATGTTATTTTTATCGCAATCCTGAGCGGCAAGCTGCCCCAGAACCAGCAGGCCAAGGCCCGCTCTACCGGCATCGCGCTGGCGGTGTTTGCCCGAATCGCCCTGCTATTCAGCATCGCCTGGATCATGCGGTTGACCTACCCGCTGTTCTCACTGTTCGAACATGAAGTGTCAGGCCGCGACCTGATACTTCTCGTCGGCGGACTGTTCCTGATCGGTAAGAGCACATTTGAGATTCATGAAAAGCTCGAAGCCGCCGGGCATGACCGCAAAACGCAGGCGACGGCAACCTTTGCATCCGTCATCGCCCAAATCATCCTCATTGATCTCGTCTTTTCGCTCGACTCGGTCATTACAGCAGTAGGGATTTCAGGAAATCTTTGGGTAATGGTGCCTGCCGTCCTAGTTGCGGCTGCAGTGATGCTCATCTTCGCAGGCCAAATTAGCGCCTACGTCGAACGCCATCCAACCATGAAAATACTTGCGCTGGCCTTTCTGATACTGATCGGTTTTCTGCTTGTTTTGGAAGGATGGCTCCACGAGGCGGTTGAGGAGCTCCATCTCAAGAACTATGCCTATTTCGCCATGGCCTTCTCGCTGGCCGTAGAAATGATCAACCTGCGAGTTCGAGAGAAGTCTCAGCCTGTACATCTGCGCAGCCGCATTCCGGCTCCCAACCCGGACGAAGAGGGCCAACCTGGGTGAGGGAAAACATTCGGACTGATGCCGGTCAATCCACCAGCGCGGCTCTGGCTTCGCCGACCTAAGCGTCGCCGCCGCCTGCCCCTTCCCAGCGCTCAATGAACACATCCATGACGCCGCCGCAGACCCCCAGGCTGTTCATGGAAATATCTTCGGTCAGGTCAACGTGAACGGTGCGAGGTATCCCGTCGTGGATTACGTCCAGCCCGGCTCGAATCACATCGGCCTCTCCGCAGCCGCCGCCTACCGTTCCTACGTGCCGGCCAAGCGGGTGAATCACCATCTTCGCGCCCACTTCCCTCGGCACTGAGCCCTTGGCGTCAACGATCGTCGCCACGGCAACTGCCTGTTCATCATCCAACATTTCCTTAAGATAATGGTACAGTGTAGCGGTCAAGGTCTTCCCATCCCTCCTTGCCCCCAATTCGGGGCCGCGTTTTGAGAACGAAGGTCGGCTATTTCTTTGTCCTGACTACCTTCCATTCAGCAGGTTTGTTCCGCAGAAGCACAGGACAGTTCGCCTCTCCGAAAACCAGTAACTCGGGTCTTGCAGGATCAGTCCTCCCACTCATACTCCGCGCGCAGCGAATCATACTCGGCCGGTACGTCCATGTCTCGACGCACACAGTCGCTGTCAACGTTCTCGTAGGCGATCCTATCCTCGACAGAATCGAGGAGGGTTCGAAGTGACTGTCCCCTCTCCAGTTCTAGAAGTCTGGCAAACGCCCACTTGGGCAGATAGACCGGATGCCCGCGCCGCCGCATGTAGCTGGGAACGACCAAAGCCCCTGGCTCCACCAGTCCTCTGTTTGTGATCTGCCGGATCACACTGGCCGGAATGTGCGGCTGGTCACCCAGCGCGAGGAGCGCTCCCTGGACCGGCACTTTGTTGTTACACAGAGATTCGATCCCGACCTGATAGGATTGCAGCATTTCATTCAAGCGGTAGTCGGGATTGAGAACGGCCTCGGCGGGCCCGCCAATCAGCTGTTCTGCGATCTCCGCGCCCCGGTGGCCCGTTACCACATATATAGGAGAAGCCTCTCCCTCGGCCAAAGCGGCAACAACGGCTTCGATTACAGTCCCGTCTCGCCACGGCAACAACGGTTTGAAACGCCCCATTCTGCTGCTGAACCCTGCGGCAGCCACCACAGCCGCCACGCTATTCAAGCTTTCAGGAGGCACCGGGTCCGGCGGGGCCTCCCCTCTCTCGGACCGATCAGAAGGCATGAATGACACGGGCAACTCTTTCTGATTTAGGCGTCCGTAGTCAGAAGTGATTACAATTCTGAAATTTGCCCTGATGCATCTCTTGGTCCATTTGCGCAGTATACAACAGTTATGCAGCATGCCTGTTGACCACTGCGTACCAAAATGAAGGCTCGACATTTTCTGAAACCATGCCCTGTCCGTCCAAGTTCTGGTTTAGAGAATCTACTTACTGGATTCGCCTTGGTGGCCAGCCTTGTTTGGAAAAGGGCGGAAGCAGGATCGTCCCAACGACCCTGGCCAGCCCACTGCGTTCAAATTGTCTGATTTCGTATATCTTCTGCTTCGGGTGCTATAATCTTCTTATGCGAGATTCTGTTCAGATCGCGTCAAACGGCTCGCCAAAGCCGAGCAACTACGATTTGGTGAAGGATCCAATCTATTACATTACCTTCGGATTCTTCGCCCTGCTCACCACGGCATTGCCCGCTGCCCTGGGACAGCCGAACTTCCTGCCCATTGCACAGACGGTGGCTATCACTCTCTTTCTGGCAGTTCCGCTGCGAAGGGGAAGGATTGTTACCGCGCTCGTTGTGCTGTCTTCCTGGCTCTTCCTCCAGCTTCTTGTCATGATTGCGGGTTCAGCGCTCTTGCCTCTCGTATTTGAAAGAGCAATCCATGATGGCTTCGCCTACCACCGGGCACTTCTGGAGTGGTCCGTGACGGGTCTCAGTCTTCCCGGCTCAGTTCTCCAGGCCCCTGGGTCTCGTTTGCTTGAATTCATTGGAATTCTGTTTGGAAGCCTGCTCTCGGCTGGTCTCGTAGGACTCTGGTTCCTAGTACGTGCAGTGAATCAGTTCGGGTATGGTGTTGGTCGCCTGGCAGCTGAAGGCCCGGCCGGACTGATACTGGGAATGATGCCATGGAAGCTGGCGACGTTAGCCGGCTATGCCGGGCTTGTTGTCTTGCTGGCACAACCCCTCCTGCTAAACATCTGGAATCCCGCCCATTACCTTTTGAGGCATCGCCGCTTAGCGACCGCGTCCTTTGGGCTGATAGCGCTTGGTCTGGTATTGGAACTCGCGCTCCCGGGTCTTTGGCGCGCCTTGTGGGCGCCGTGAGTCACAGGTTTGAAGGGAAACAAGTGGTTCAACGCGGAAAACGCCCGATCTTTGACCCAGGACAGTTCGAGTCTGTCATTTCGTCCAGGCACTTTTCGCAGTTGCCGGACTGCCTTTCCTCCCTGCACCCTTCCGGACTTTCCCCTCCGCTTCCTTGTCCCGCCCTATAGACGGACAAGAAACCAGACAAACGACCACTTTGGGCAAGACGGGAAGTCTGCCCGAGCCGAACTGTCTCCTTCCGAATACAATCCGAATGCTGCGAATCAAGAGCGTAACCCTTAAAGGCTTCAAAACTTTTGCTCATCAGACCGACTTCGCCTTTGGATCCGGAGTAACGGCAATTGTTGGGCCGAACGGGTGCGGCAAGAGCAACGTTGCCGACGCTATCCGCTGGTGTTTGGGCGAACAGAGTTTCGGTCTGCTGCGCTCGAAGAAAACGAGGGACGTCATCTTCTCAGGAAGTGGCAAAAAGGCCAGACAGGGAATGGCGGCAGTCAGCATCGTACTCGACAATGAGGCGGGCGACCTCAATATCGATTTCAGCGAAGTCAAGATCACTCGACGGGCGTACCGTGACGGCGATAACGAATACCTGATTAACGGCCAGAAGGTCCGACTTCAGGACATTACCCAGCTGTTGGGGCCCAGTGGGTTGGGCAGGCGCGCCTATGCTGTCATCGGTCAGGGGCTGATCGACCGTGTTCTCAGCCTGAGACCTGAAGAAAGAAGGTCGCTTTTCGAGGAAGCTGCAGGCATTACCGGCTACCAGCAGAAACGGTCGGCTGCTTTGCGCCGGTTGGAGGCGACACAGCTGAATCTCGAACGCATCCGCGACGTCTTGACCGAGCTTTCCCCCC
>JAPPKT010000461.1 GCA_028819675.1 Caldilineaceae bacterium
AGGGCATCGGCACCGGCCCCTTCAAAGTCAGCAACTACATCCCCGATCAGATCGTTGAGTACGAACCGTTCGACGACTACTGGGGCGGGAAGCCGCAGCTGGACAAGCTGGCCTTTGTCCCCTACACCGACCAGTTGGCGATGGCCGCGGCGGTGGAGAAGGGCGAATGCCACATCGCCATCCGCACGCCGCAGTCAGAATATGAACGCTTCAAGGCGATGGATCACGTCGACATCGTACTCAACCATGGCCCCAGCGCGTTCGCCTGGTACCATAACCTGCGCTACGTCCTCAACGACAAACGCGTCCGCCAGGGTCTGAGTCTTGCCCTGAACCGTGACCAGATCGCCCAGGACTTCTTCTTCGGCACCGTCGAAGGAGCCAAGGCGCCGCTCTGGTACGGCGACTACGGAATCAGCCCCGATTCGGCGAAATGGTACGAGTACAATCCGGAAAAGGCCCGCCAGCTCCTGGAGGAAGGCGGTTGGGATTTCGACTACACGTTCCGCCTGGGTATGTCGTCGCTTTCGCCGACCTACGAGCCGCTCTATGCGATGTTGCGAGAGATGTGGGATGCAGTCGGCGTCAAGACCGAGTTCCACGTCATGGCCGCCGAGTATACCAACATTCTCAACAATCCTCCGCACGACTTCGATACGCTCTTCAGCGGTTATGGTTGGGGCCTGACACCAGGCGGCTTCATCCACAACTTCACTGACCCCCGCTGGGGAGACGTCGATGAGCAGGGCGTTTCAATGGTCGATGAACTGATCCTTATTGAGGACCCGGATGAGTTGCGCGAGGGCGCGCTGCGGCTGCAAGAGTATGCTGCCGACCTCCAGCGCCACTGCGTAATCGCCCAGGTTCCAGGTATTCACGTGGTAAGCAAACGCGTGCAGAGCGGCGGCGTCGTACCGGTTTACGGTCCGCGCACCGATTGGATCGACTGGGTCAACGTCCATGTGACGGCCTAGAGGCAGTGGATCGCTGTCGGAGGTCAGTGACATGGTCCCGAAAATGGATAGCCGCTGAACTCTGACCACCAGGATTCCTGCAATCGCTGGCCCTCCGAGGTCGTAACGGCCTCGGAGGGTACTACTTCACACAACTGACATGTCAACTTACGTTCTGCGCCGTATTCTCCTTGTCTTCCCGCTCCTGCTCGGCGCGACAATTATCAACTACACGATATTCGCGTTGTCCCCGGGGGACCCGGTTTCAGCCATGATCGACCCCTATGAGCTGAGCAACATGACGGCAGAAGACCTGCAGGAAGCGCGCGAGGCCTTGGGCCTGAATAAGCCGATTCCTGTCCGCTACATGCTCTGGCTTGGGCAGGCGATTCGGGGCAACCTGGGCTACTCGATCTGGTTCAACACGCCTGTTTTCGAGGTGATGCTGCGCGCTCTGGGGAACAGTATGCCGGTGATGATATTCGCCCTCCTTGTGTCCACCATTGCGGGGATCATTTTGGGCATCATTTCCGCCCTGAAGCCATATTCATTGATCGACAGCATACTGACCACTTTCGCCTTTGCGGGTGTGGCCGTGCCCGGGTTTTTCTTCGCCTTGCTCCTGATCTATGCGGTGGCAATCAAAATGGACATCCTGCCGACCGGCGGCGTCACCACACCGGGCGCCGACCCCTCTTTTGGGAACCGCTTTTCGCATATCATCCTGCCCGGCTTTGCCCTGGCCTATGAGACGACCGGCAGCCTGCTGCGCTATACAAGGTCGAGCCTGCTGGAGGTTCTCAGCCTGGACTACATGACGACGGCGCGGGCAAAGGGCCTTGTCGAACGCGTCGTAATCCTGCGGCATGGACTGCGCAACGCTCTGCTGCCGATCATAACCATTCTCGGCCTGCGCCTCCCCAGCTTATTTGGTGGGGCAGTGCTTATCGAGACTGTGTTCAACTTTCCTGGAGTCGGCCTGACCCTGGTGCAGGCCACCAACATGCGAGATTATCCGCTGATGATGGGCGGCGTCCTGATATTGGCGATCCTTGTCCTGTTGAGCAACCTGCTGGCGGACCTGCTCTACACAGTGGCCGACCCGCGCATCCGCTATGAAGAAGGCTGAAGTCGATGACCGAGAAGCAAACGGCAACAGCGTCCGACGAAATCTTTAGTGAGACGCGGAGTTCCTCCTCGGCCAGGCTCCGCGCCCGCTTCTGGAGCCGTTTTCGACGCCACAGAATGGCGATGGCAAGCCTGGTCTTTCTGGTCATTATTGTCTTGCTCGCGATCGCCGCGCCCTGGGTAACCCAGCACCCTCCGAACGATATCCAATCGGGCCTGAGCCGCGCCGCACCCAGCGCCGAACACATTCTCGGGGGCGACATAGCCGGGCGCGATGTCTGGTCCCGTGTCGTCTACGGTGGACGCGTGTCCCTCTCAGTTGGGCTCGTAGCCGTCTCAATCTCGGTCCTGATCGCAGTACTCCTGGGGACGCTGGCGGGCTACTATGGCGGGTCGGTCGACATGATCATCATGCGTATCACCGACATTGTGATGCTCTTCCCCGTCCTGATTATGATCATGACCGTGGTTTCCATTTTGGGCCCCAACATCTTCAACGTCATGGCGGTAATCGGTCTTTTTGGATGGCCAAGCTCTGCGCGCCTGGTGCGCGGCCAGATCCTGTCGGTGCGTGAGTGGGACTTCGTGATGGCGGCGCGCTGCCTGGGCGTGCTGGACCGCAACATTATGTTCAAGCACATCCTGCCGCACGTACTTGCGCCTTTGCTGGTGGCGGCGACATTCGGCGTCGCCTCCGCCATCCTGAGCGAGGCCGGTCTATCCTTTCTGGGCCTGGGCGTGCTGCCGCCGACTGCCTCCTGGGGCAATATGCTCAACGGCGCCCAGTCCATCTTCATCCTCGAACGCCACTGGTGGATCTGGGTACCGCCCGGAATGGCGATTCTGCTCACCGTGCTGGCGATCAACTTCGTGGGCGACGGCCTGCGCGACGCCTTCGACCCCCGCATGAGTCTCGACTGACCGCCATTCCCCAACCCAACGCCCGGACTTCAACACATCCTGCCTCTGGCCGCATACCACCTGGAGAGAATGACAATGAAAGACCGCCCCTTTCTCCTCTCGACCCTGGTGGACTTCCCCGACGACTGCCAGCGCATCGAATGGACCGAAGATCTGGTCGCGCAACTGGTCGACCGTCTGCACTGGATGGGCGTACGACGCGTCTATTGGAACTACTACCACGCCGGTCACTGGGAGTGGTTTCTTGCATACGGACCGCTCGGCGGCGTGGCCAAGACGCTCGAAAACCTGGGCGATCCGATGCGGGTGGGACGGCGCCTGGCCCACGAGCGCGGCATGGAGTTCTATGCCGTCATTAAGCCCTATGAGAACGGCGTCAGCCACGCGCATCCCAAGGCGGTTCTGGCGAAAGACGGCATCATCGGGTTGCCCGGTATCGGCGGCTACTACCACGTCGACCCCTGGGTGCTGGCGCGGCCGGAGATGCGAGTGAAGGCCCGCCAGGCCGACCTGCCGTGCGGTCTGGACAGTACACCAGTCACGCGCGTCCAACTGCGGCAGAAGGATTCAACGCCGCTGCGCATCCAACCGGAGAACCTTGAGATCTGGACCAGCGACGATAACAATGGTTACAGCAAGCGCGACCTGGAGTTCGACCTGTCCGAGGACGTAGAGATCTGCCCCCGCGATGTCGTCGATATCGACGGCAATCCGGTCAGCAGACAGGGCGAAGAAGTGCGCGTCCTGAATATCTCCGGCCTGAACCTCCTTGACCCCTTCATTGCCGTCACGACGAATTTCGAAGACAGCGATGGCACATTCGCAAATACGGCGGTAGAGATGGTGCGCGCCTTTGGCCCCGACGATCAGCCCCTGCCGATCGTGGTCGCCAGCCACAAGGCGATCTGGCGGCCGGACCGCGACCTGCGCACAGGAGACCTCGAATACGACACCGGCCTGGGCGGGGCCATGGTCCGCCTGGACGTGTCCAACTCCGCTTCAGCTTTTCACAATGTCCTCACCCACACTGCCAACGCCCCTGACGGCGTGATCGCATTTGCCAAGGGCCGCAATAGATTCGTCTCAGGGTCGCTATGCGAAGGCTATCCCGAGGTGCAGGCGGACTGGATGGAGTGGGTCAGCGACTGCATCGCCGCCGGTGTCGACGGCCTGGACATTCGCATCTCCTGTCATAGTTCGTGGACCGACTCACCCGAGATCTACGGCTTCAACGCGCCGGTCGCGGCAGAGTACGAACGGCGCTACGGCGTCAACCCCGATACAGAACCCTATGATCCGGTCCTCTTGGGCGACGTGCGCGGCGACCTCTACGACCGGTTCCTGCGCGCAGCCAGAGCGCGCCTCGCAGCGGCAGGGTTGCCGCTGCATCACCACATTGAAATCGAGTCCTTCCGCCCCGATGCCTCGCCGTCGCGCACGCGTTCCCGCCCCGGCAACATCACGTTCCACTGGCGCCGCTGGCTGCGCACCGGCCTGGCCGACGAGACGACGCTCTTTGGCCGCGCCTGGACCCCCGAACGCCTGCTCAGCGACGCATTCGTGCAAGATGTCCTGGATGAGGTGGCAACAACAGGCGTGCCCGCACACCTGAGCCTGCCTGTCAAAGTTTCGGGCACCGACGGCGGGCGGCTGGCCGATCAGATCGAGTATACCTATCGTTCCGGACAACTCGACGGTTATACCATATATGAGACCGCGGCCCTCTACGACAGGCACCACACCGGCGCCGACGGCCGCCTGCATTTCCTCCCAGGTCTTACCGAAGCGGTGCGCGCACGCGCCGAGGAACTTGGTTTGGTGTGAGGCTGGCCGCAACAGGAACTGTATCCGGACCCTGGAAAGAGAACAAGGGGGAGATTTTGCCTAGGATCACGCTTGGCGAACCGGTCCTGATCGACCAGGCCCCGGTCGGGTTAAGAGAGTGGGGCCCATGGCAGTTCCCCCACCTTGAACGCCTGGCCGACGGCCGTATCCACCTCGAATTCCACGTCGAAGCCGATTCTGTCACCGCCTACGGGCTGCCCACCAGGCATGCGCTCTCCGCCGACGGCGGCCAGACGTGGGAGGCAGTGGAGGACCGCGACGCACGCGGCGGCCTGCTGCTGCCGAACGGAGACCGGCTGCTGCCGGTGCAGTTTCAGTCCCGCCACCGTGCCGAGGTGACGTTGCCCGAACCGGTGCTGGTCCAGGAAGATGCGCCTAACCGTATAACCCACATATACCGTGCTGCCGACTTTCCCGCCGAGCTATCGGGCTGGCGCTTCCTGCGCCAGCGCAGTGGCGAAAAGGACTGGGTCGAAGAGACGGCCTCCGTGCGCATGCCCGGCGAAATCCGCATCGTCCGCGAGGAAATGTATGCCTACTGGCCCTCGTTTCACCATGGCCGCTCGCAGTTGGCGCCCGATGGCTCCATTTGGGAAGCGATCCATACGAAGCGGATCGTCGACGGCGAGGTACAGCCGGCGAACAATATTGTCTATCTGCGGTCGGTCGACGCGGGATATTCCTGGGATGTTTTGAGCGAAATCCTCTACCAGCCGGACAGGGAGGCCGACCCGCACGCGGACCAGCGGGACGGCTTCACCGAGCCGGAGTTCAACTTCATGCCGGACGGCTCGGTACTGTGCCTATTGCGCACCCATGACCTGCTGGGGGTCGGTCCTTCGTACTGGTCCCGCTCGCTGGACAGCGGCCAGTCGTGGAGCCATCCGTGTGTATTTGACGACCGCGGCGTTTGGCCGCGCATGTTGACCCTGGAAAACGGGATAACGCTTGCATCATACGGCCGGCCCGGGCTGTTCGTTCGCGCCACTGCGGACCCGGCCGGTCTCGAATGGGAGCAGAGGGTGGTGGTGGTCGAGCCAGCCGAAAGGCGCCAGGATACCTGCTCCTACTCCGCCCTGCTGGCGCTGGACGAGAACACGGCGCTGCTGGCCTACTCCGACTTCAACTACCCTGACGCGCAGGGGCAGAGGCGAAAGAGCATCATGGTGCGGACGGTTACAGTTGTCTGACCGCTGTTCGCAGCAGATTTCCCCGAGTAGTCACGTCACCCTGAACAAAAGCCCCGCAAAAGCCGTGGACTGTGTGGATTTCCCTCTTCATTGCGGCCAAAAGCAGGGAGTAACACATGAATGTCTCTGAAGAACAGGTCAGAGCCGGACAGGCCGCCTACACCAAGGGAAACTTGCGCCTATATGACTTCGTTGTACTTGGCCTGACAAACCATCTGATTTGGAACTGCCCGACGAAACGTCTGCTCCAGCAGTACAACAGACACATCACGGCAAACCATCTCGATGTCGGCGTCGGAACCGGCTATTTCCTGGATCAATGCCGTTTCCCCTCACACACACCGCGTATCGCCTTATCGGATATCAACCGCAACTCGTTGGATTTCGCTGCCCGGCGCATTGCGCGACATTCTCCCGAGACATATCTCCGTAACGTCCTGGAACCGGTCTCCATCGATGCCGCAAACTTTGACTCCGTAGGGATTAACTACCTTCTCCACTGTCTCCCTGGAACTATTGAAGCCAAGTCCGTCATATTGGATCATCTGAAAGCGCTGATGAATCCCAATGCCGTTCTCTTTGGTTCGACCCTACTTCACGGCGGCGTCTCTCGCAGTTGGCTAGCCAGGCGCCTGATGGCTTTATACAACAAGAAGGGCATCTTCTCGAACCACCACGACGATCTGGACGGGTTGAAGCAGGCGCTCAATCAGCGTTTTCACGATGTCTCGATCGAAATTGTCGGCTGCGCGGCGCTATTTGCCGGACGCATCTGATCAGCCGCATTCATAACGCGATTGTATTTGCCTAACCCTCTCCCAAGACTGCCGTCAGACCATTGCCCGCGTCGCCAGCCCAGGAATCACGCCAAGCGCCTGGCATGCGAGCGCACCGCAGCGGTTGGCAAACGCAACCGCCTCCCCAAGGTCCTTCCCTTCAGCCAGCGCCACCGCGAGCCCCGCGTTGAAGGCATCCCCCGCGCCTGTCGTATCCACAACCTCAACCGAAACGCCTGGTACCTCCTCCTGCCCGTCCTCGGTCAGAATGAGAGCGCCCTTCTCTCCCATCGTGACGATCAAGTTGCCAACCCCGCGGGCGCGCAGGTGTCCGGCCAGTTCGACGGTGTCAGAAGGATCGTCGGGTGCCAGGCCGAGGAGAATGCGCAACTCGGTCTCGTTCGGTGACAGGTAGTCGACGTTCCGCAGGACGCTCTCGTCAAGAGCCGTGGCCGGCGCCGGATTGAGGATCGTTCGCACGCCGTGCTTCTTGCCCAGCGCCATCGCCCGCGCCGCCGCCGCCACCGGAATCTCCAGAACCGACATCACCACGTCGCTGCCGGCAATCTGCTCTTCGACCCGGTCGACGAACGCCCCGTCCATCAGCTCGTTCGCGCCCATGTCGAGAATAATACCGTTCTCACCTTCGGGATTCAGAATGATGAAACCGACGCCCGTGGCCATTTCCTCTGTCCGCTGCAGGTAGGTCGTGTCGACCCCTTCCTCGGCGTATAGGTCGATAGCGATCTCCCCCAGCCTGTCATCGCCGATGATACCGGCGAAGTGGGCCTGCGCGCCCAGCCGGGCCACGCCAACCGCTTGGTTCGAGCCCTTGCCGCCCGGCCCCATGTCAAAGTCTGAACCGACCAGCGTCTCGCCAAAGACCGGCATGCGCTGCGTCCGCAGGGTCATGCCCACGGCGAAGCTGCCGACAACGGTGATTACGGGCTTGGTCATCGGTGGGTCTCTCTTTCGCTGTCTGGAGTCTTTTGTCGGGGAGCTACTGCGCCTCAGCTGGGATGGGCTGCCTGGGCCGGCTCATTCAGGCCGATTTCCCCTGCTTTGGCGATCATGGCGTCTGCAACCTCACGAATTTCAGCCCGTTCGGCGTCGGTGGCCGCGGCGATCTCCTCCGCGACCAGCTCGTCACAGCGCCGGTGCAGGCCGTCCATGTCGGGGATGCGGTCGGGGAACTTCTCGTGGAGTGCCGTGTGCCAGCGCTTTCCATAGGCCGCGTGAATCGTCTCGTCAGCCCAGTCAAACTCCATGTCGTGCTGGCTCATCCTGTCCTGGTACTGCGCGAAGGCTTCCGCCCGCTTGACCTTGTTGCCGATATTCTTGGTCTCGAAGTAGTGAAGCATACCCAGACGAATGATCGGCTCCTGCCCGGCCGCGCTGTCATAGATGTAGCTGCCCAGCGGCATCTCGTCCAGTGCAAAGCCCCAGGCGCGCAGCCGCTCGTAGCCCATCAGCACGTGGCGGCTCTCGTCGTAAGTCCAGCGCGCGGCGTCGTAGATGTATTCCCAATCGAGGTCGTCGGCGAAAGCGTGCAAGATGGCGCCGCCCGTTTCCACCGCCCACACTTCGTTCAGGTGACTGACGCCACTGCGCAACTGCAGGTTGATCCCCTCACCGTAAGCAAAGTTGGGATCGATGATATCGGGCCAGTAGTAGTGACAGAGATGGAAGCGGGGATCCCGCGCCGGTACTTCGGCCAGCTTGAAAGGGCGGCGCCCTGGTAATTCGCACGGTGAGGGCGCCGCGTGAGGCGCCTCCAGCGTCAATCCTCCCACCTGTTCCAACCGTTCCGCCAAGGCCGCGGCCCAGCCCTCCGCTTCCTGTCTATGTTCAGGATCAGACCCGGCCAGCGCTTCCGCCCGACCCTCCAGCCACGTGATCTGCGCCTCTTTCTCCTCGATCGCCAGATTGAGAGCACGCAGAATCGGCCCGTCGCTGAGGTCGTCTGCACAGTCGACGTAACTGCGGTAGGCTGACAACAGGGCGGGCTTAAAGACTTGAGCAAGCGCGAGGATGAAAGCCTGCGCGCTCGGCGCGTGAATCGACTCGTCGAATACCTCGACCAAAGGCGCATCTTCACCGATTTCCAGCATCCGCCTCGGATATCGCAGCTCGAATACCCGCTCGCGCAGTGCGTGCGCCGTCAGCGTATCCTGCCACGTGAAACGCGGCAGCGTCATCTTCGCCTCCAGCGCGGCAATACCGGCCAGCCAGCCCGACTGGCTGACGATCAAGGACCGCTCGCACCGGTAGAAGCGTTTGAGAATGGTCGCCGCGTCCAGGCGCAGAAAACGTGCGCGGGAGTGCTCCCCAGGCAGATAGCGATTATTGTTGACAGTCATGGTTCCACTCTTAACTATTGTTTTTTTGCAAAATAGGAAAGCCTCACTCTGCCCCTCCTACCCCTTGACCGCACCCGCCGTAAGCCCGCTGATCATGTAGCGCTGCAGGAACAGGAAGAAAATCAGGCCCGGCACAATGATCAGTACAGCCATCGCCATGATGTTACCCCATACCACCGAGCCGGCAATGCCGACAAAGAAGTTGATGCCCACCGAGAGCGGGTATTTTTCCTGGTCCTTCATCATCGTCAGCGCAAACATGAACTCCTGCCACGCGATCG
>JAPPKT010000050.1 GCA_028819675.1 Caldilineaceae bacterium
CGATGCACGGGGTGATGATGACGAGCACGCCGAGCCTGCTTTACTGGCAGCCGGGTACGCTGGAGGTGCTGCAGGCGGTGCGGGCCTGGCGGGAGGATGAGGGCGTGCCGGTCTACTTTACGATCGATGCGGGGCCGAACGTGCATTTGATCTGCGAGGCTGAGGTTGCGGCTGAGGTGGAGCGGCGTGTGGGTGCGCTGCCGGCGGTGGGGCGGGTGCTGGTGAGTGGTCCCGGGACTGGTCCAGAGTTGTTGGATGGGCATCTTTTCTGATAGAATGCGCCTGCGTGCAGCCGGTGGGCACGACCTCTATAGGTATTCCCCAATTCGACGGTGAATTGAACCGGATTTCCCCCGAAAACCCATTGAAAGGAATAAGAGCTATGCCCAAACTCCCGGGCGGCCCGCTTGCGCGCAGGCCGCTTCATTTCATTTGGATTGCAGACTGCTCCGGCTCGATGGGCTATGGTGGCAAGATCCAATCGCTAAACAACGCCATCCGTGAGGCGCTGCCTCACATGCAGGATGCCGCGGCCGAGAACCCCAATGCTGAAGTGATGGTACGCGCTGTAAAGTTTTCCAGTGGCGCTAGTTGGCACGTGGCCAGCGCTGTTCCGGTCGAGCAGTTCCGTTGGGATGATCTGAAAGCCAGCGGCGTGACGGACATGGGCAAGGCCTTGCAACTGGTCGCCGAGCAGCTTGATCCGCAAATGATGCCCCAGCGAGCTCTGCCCCCAGTTCTTGTTCTCATTTCCGACGGTCACCCCACGGACGACGTCAGCGCCGGTCTGCGCGATCTGATGGCTCAGCCTTGGGGTACGAAAGCAGTACGTATCGCCATAGCAATCGGAGACGATGTAGAAAAAAGCGTTTTGCAGCGATTCATCGGCCATCCGGAATTGGAGCCGCTGCAAGCCAATAATGCTGAAAGTCTGGTCACGTTCATTAAGTGGGTGTCGACAGCTGTTCTGAAGTCGGCTTCCTCGCCTGCCAGTCAGGCGGTGAACACAAATCAGTCCAGCAACGTGCCATTGCCGCCCGTTCCGGACGCGGACGTCCAGGTCGACGATGTCTGGTAATAATGGACAAGGATACGACGGCAAGGAATCCACACTGCCAACTTCACAGGAAAGTTGTGACAGCACACAAGTCTGCCATACGACCAGTGCCTGTGGATGGCAAATCGTGGGTGCATCAGTGCCTGGCGCCATCCACAGACGAAGTGGCGCGCCGAATCAGGACGCGCTTAGCTGGTGGTCAGCTGAGGGGGAAAAGCCGCTTGCTGTGCTTTGCGTAGCCGACGGCCACGGCGGCAGCGAGTACACGCGTAGTCATATAGGTTCCCGCCGCGCAGTGAAAGAAGCAAAGAAGCTGCTAGTGAACGAGGTGATGACCCGAATTCTAGACGGTGACTGTTTGCGTGATCTGGCTCAATTAAAACGACAGCTCAGCGAACAGTTGCCGAAGCTTCTCGTGAGCCGGTGGCGGGCGTCGGTTTTTGAGCACGCCACCGACAATCCAATCACAGAGGACGAAACGTCGCACGCCAATGGTGGAGAAGCAGGGGAGCCCAGAGCTACAAAACCGAGTTCTCCTGTCGAGCGGCGCTATGGCGCCACACTACTGGCAGTTCTACTTACTCCTGAATTGCATCTCTATATTCAGTTGGGTGACGGCGATGTCTTGACAGTCACAGCAGACGGGGAAGTGGTACGCCCACCTTTCGGCATCGACAGCCACTTGTTCGCCAATTACACAACTTCTCTGTGTTCGAAAGAGGCTTGGCGTTTCGTGCGCATCCATTTTCAGCCGATTGTTGATAGCCCCCCTGAGTTCATAATGCTGGCGACCGACGGTTATGCCAACTCCTTTGCGGACGACGCTGACTTTGAACAGGTCGCCAGGGATCTCTACTCTGCAATCAAACAGGACGGCCTCGCCGCTGTCGCAGGTCGATTGCCCGACTGGTTGGAGGCTACCTCCAAAGGGGGTAGCGGCGACGATATTTCCGTTGTCATGGCCGCAAACTTGAGCCGACCGAAATAACCATTCCGAGCCAGCCCATACCCTTCTTCCTCTGAATCCGGGAACGAAAAATGAACCAGTTGCTGAACTCCGGCGAAAAAGTGAAGATGCTGCCAACTGAACTCACCTATGAGGTCGAGGCGTTTCTCGGGGGAGGCGGACAAGGGGAGGTTTATAGCGCTCGATTGGCAGAAGGCCATGGCTCAGGCGCACGGGTGGCGCTCAAATGGTTCTTTCCCCATTATCTGCGTCGAGATCCCGATCTGCGCACACGGTTGGAGCGCGCGGTGGAAACAGGACCACCCAGCGACCGTTTTCTCTGGCCGCAGGAATTAGTACAGACGGCGAACCGACCAGGATTTGGCTATGTGATGCCACTGCGGGAGGACCGTTTCGTCGGCATTACCGATCTGGTGACGCGCCGCGCGGAGCCAACTTTTCGCGCGCTGGTGACGGCCGGTTTCGAGTTGGCGCATAACTACCGACAGCTCCACGCCAAAGGGTTCTGCTACCGTGACATTTCATTCGGCAACGTCTTTTTCGACCCCGAAAATGGGGAAGTGCGAATCTGTGACAACGACAATGTGAGCGTGGACGACGGCAAGGGCGGAGTAATCGGCGGCACGGTCCGCTTCATGGCTCCAGAGATCGTGCGCGGCGAGGCTGGTCCCAGCACCGAGACTGATCTCTTCTCTCTGGCGGTTCTGCTGTTCTATATGCTAGTCAACCACCATCCGCTTGAGGGAGCGAGGGAAGGGCAGATTCGCTGTTTTGATCTGCCGGCCATGACCCGTTTATATGGAACGGATCCTCTCTTCATCTTTAATCCCTCAGACACTAGCAACGAGCCTGTACGCGATGTCCATAGTAACGCTTTAGCCCTGTGGCCGATCTATCCCCACTTTATAAAGGAATTATTCCTGGTCACATTTACCGAAGGACTACACGACCCAAATGAACGTGCACGGGAAAGCCAGTGGAGCAGCGAGTTGATCCGACTGCGTGATTCCATCTTCTATTGTCAGGGTTGCGGCGCTGAAAACTTCTACGATCCTGACTCAATAGGCAACACTGACGGCAACACTGAGGTTTGCTGGGCCTGCTCTTCGCCGCACCGTTTACCGCCCCGAATACGTATCGGCCAAGACGAAGTTGTGATATTAAACCACGACTCACTGCTCTATCCCCATCACCTTGACGAACAGCGTCGCTATGAAGTTGATAAACCAGTCGCTGAAGTCACACAACATCCTCAGAACCCACAGATCTGGGGGTTGCGCAATCTCTCTGCGCAGAAATGGACGAGCCAAAACGCCGGCGGAGAGACAAATGATGTAGAGCCGGGGAAGACTGTAACCCTCTCGTCCGGACTACGGATCCAGTTCGGCAGCCGCGAAGGTGAAGTGCGCCTGTAGCGATGCACTCTCTGCCACGGCGCGTTTTGCGCCAACTGGTTGTAGATCACGGTGCAGCTCTTCTCGATGAGCCCTCGCGTGTAGATGCCTTCCTAGCGGACCTTTGCGGTCCGTATTTTTGTGAGCGATTTATTCTGAGCCATGCGCTGCAGGTGAGCAATTCTATTGCTAACTGGTCTGTCGAGCATTGGCTCGGTTCGTGCTCACAACGTTTGCAGCAGCGGTATTGCCTTGCTGCTGAGGCCGCAGCATGGGCGGTCGAGAGTTGGTCCTTTGCCCTGGATGTCGCTCCTACAGTTGCATCTACGAACCTCAATGGCAAGGAAGTCTCCTATGCCGGGCCTAGGAGGCTCTCAGATATCCCTCAGCGCACGTTAGGTCAATTGTTGACAGATTGGGGACCGGATCTGTTGAACGAACCCTGGCGCGTGGATGCTCTTTTAGCCGACTTGTGCGGCCCCTTTGCCAGAGAACGGTTCTTATTGTTCCACGCATTGCGGGAGCGTATTCCTACTCGACTGATAGTGGCCCAAGCGTTGCGAGAGCATATTCCTGCACAGCTGGTATTGGTCCACGCGCCGCGGGAACGCGCTCTCGCGGCACACTTAATCCACCCGCACGGGATCGCAATCTACGCCAACTGGCTTTCCCAGCATTTGCAGAGTTTGTATGGATTCTCGGCTGAAGCCGCGCGTTGGGCGGTTGAGAGTTGCTCCTTCGCCGTGAATATCGCTTTACCTGTGCAAAATCTTGCAACGGCAGGCAAGCCTCTTACGTTAGTGGATGAAATTATGTTGCGGATTCGGGGGCATGACCCGCGGTCCAAGGCTTGGGTCGTAGCGGAGGTAATGGCTCGCCAGAAGTCCAAAGAGCATAACGAAGCGATCGCCGCGGCCCGGCTGAAGGCAGAGGAACGAGTAGCGGCCGAAGAGGCAGTTCGTCAGAAAGTCAAAAAACAAGATGAAGCGGCCGCCGCGGCCCGGCTGAAGGCAGAGGAACGAGTAGCAGCTGTTGAGGACGTTCGTCAGAAAGCTGAAGAGCAAAAGGATGCGGTAGCTTTGGCTCGACAGAAAGCAGAGGAACGCGAAGCAGCTGATGCAGTCGTTCGTCAGAAGGCCAAAGAGAAGGATGAAGCGGTAGCCGTGGCTCGGCTGAAGGAAGAGGAACGAGAAGCAGCTGATGGAGCCGTTCGTCAGAAAGCCAGTATACGGGAAGCGGAAAAGGCGGTGTCCCTCGAGAGGGCTAGTGAGACTATTGCAGCACAAGAGATTGTCTTGACGAAAGCCGAGGAGTGGGTGGCGACGGACGCAACGGATGATCGTAAGGCAAGAGAATGGAGTGCAGCGGAAGAGGCTGTATTGCAAAAGGCTAAAGAGTGGGTCGAGGCCAAAGTGGCGGAGCATCAGAAGTTAGCGGGATGGAGCGGGGCCAAGGCGGCGGAAAGTCATGAGACAGAGGAGTTGGCCGAAGCCGAAGCGGTAGTCCTGAGGAAGACTGAAGCGTGGGTCGAGACAAAAGTGGCGGAGAATCAGAAAATAACGGAATGGATCGCGGCCGAAGGGGTGGTCTTGCAGAAAATTAAGGAGTGGATCGGGGCCAAAGAGGCGGAACGTCAGAGGATGTTTGAGTGGGCTGCAGCCGAAAAAGCCGCCCGCGTCAGAGCCGAAGAGCAGTCCGCAGCCGAAAAGGCCGCTCGCGTCAAAGCCGAAGAGCAGTCCATAGCCGAAAAAGCCGTCCTCGTAAAGGCCGAAGAGCAGTCCGCAGCCGAAAAAGCTGCCCGCCTGATAGCGTTGGAAGAAACTACATTACAGATATTGAAAGCGACACCCATGACCTCTCGCGAGGTGGCTGCTTTCCTGGACAGGGAGCATGAGCATGCTGTCTCTTGGCTGAGAAAGCTGCAATCAGCGGATAGGGTCGAATATTTGTGGTTGAAACGATCTCCCCACCATCCTTGCTACCAGACCAAGGAACTTTAGAATTACTGGTTACAACGGCGAGAAGTTGACCTGTAGACGGGATCGAAACGGAATCGCGGACCTATCTGTAGCTTCATGGCGGAGTGTGTTCCATAGACCAGTGGACGAATGATGCAACCAGCGATGGATTCACTTCCCCAGCACATTCTGCGCAAACTGTACGCTGACTATGGCCCTACGTTGCTAAATGAACCTGAACGTGTGGATGCCTTCCTGGCCGATCTTTGCGGTGAGTATAGCAGGGAACGCTTCCTTATTGTCCAGGCAATGCGGGAGCGCATCCCGACGGAGTTGTTAGCTCAATCGCAGGGCAGAGCAATCCATGGACAGCGGCTCTCCCAGCGTCTGGAGAGTCGGTATGGCATTTCTACAGAGGCCGCCCACTGGGCGATCGACAGTTGGTCTGCGGTCATGGATATCGTTCCTTTTGCTCAAAACGGCCCCCACGACGGTTACCGTGAACTTGATGACAGTCGAAATGCGCTCTCTGATGCGCCTCAACGCGTTCTGTGCCAGCTGATAGCAGACTACGGCCCGGCGATACTCATAGACCCCGCGCGTGTCGATGCCCTTCTGGCCGACCTCTGCGGGCCGTACGCCAGAGAACGATTCCTGTTGGTTCACGCGTTGCACGCACGAGTTCCTGTAGAACTACTGCTAGTCAGCGTACCACAGAAGGAGTCTTCTCATAAGTGCATACACACAACATCTCAATTATCTACAGTTCACGGACAATGGCTTCTTCAACGCTTTCAACGGAGGTTTGGCTTTTCGGCTGAGGCCGCGCGATGGGCGATTAAGAGCTGCTGCTTGCCACTGAATATCGCTCCGCCAGAGCAGGACGTGACACCGATGGATAAACACGTCACACCGGAGGAAGAAATCATGCTGCGGATACTGAAGCATGATTCCCGGACCGAGAAGTGGTTCACGGCGACTTTATGGGCCCGTCAAAAGTTAGAAGAACGAAATATAGCTGAAGCGATTTTTCGTCAAAAGGTAGAGGAAAGGAACGCGGCTGAAGCAGTTGTCAAGAGGAGTGCAAAAGAAAGAGCCACAGCCAGGGCCATGGCCCAACAGAAGGCAGAAGAAAGGATCGCAACTGAAACAACTGTCAAAATAAAGGCAGAAGAAAGGAACGCGGCCGAAGCTGTAGCCCAACAGAAGGCAGAAGAGCGGGAGGCAGCAAGAGAAGCCGCGCGTCAGAAATCAAGGGAGATGGTCACGACCGAAGCGGTTGTTCGCAAGAAGGCAAGGGAACAGGGCGCTGCAAGAATCGCCGCGCGTCAGATAGCAGAAAAATTGATCGAAGCGGAAGCCGCTGTTCGTAAGATGGAGAAGGCACGAAAGCCAGATAGATCGGTGGCCTACACGAATGCAAGAGAATGGGTCATAGCAAAAGCCGCCGCCCATCGGAAAGCTGAGGAATGGGTCGCGGCGGAGGCAGTGGCCTTTCAGAAGGCGGAGGAACTGGTCGCAGCAAAGGCCGCGGATCGTCAGAAGGCCGAAGAATGGCTCTTAGTGGAAACACCTGCTCGTCAGAAAGCTGAGGAGCAGGTAATAGCAAAGAGAGCGGCACGACAGAGGGCATTGGAACTGGCAACTGCCGAAGAAGCGGCTCGCCAAAAGGCGACGGAACTAGCCACAGTCGAAGAAACGGTTCGCCAGAAGACAAGGGAGTTGGAGTCTGCCGAAGAAACGGTTCGCCAGAAGACAAAGGAACTGACGGCTGCCAAAGAATCGGTTCGCCAAAAGACGAAAGTACAGAACGCTGCCGAAGTGTTCGCCCAGCAGAAGGAATTGGGCCGAGACGCCGCCGAAAGGACTGCAAGGCAGACTGCCAAAGAGCAAGTTGCGGCCGAACTGGCTGCTAACCTCAAGGATAGGCTCAGATTACAGATTGTCCTTCTGTTACAAGCTCGAGCTGAAATACTATCCCTGCGGCAAGCAGAAAGGCAGGACGCCGCCGAAGAGACCATTATTCATAAGGTCGAAACATTAGACGAAAACATACGAGACGAACCGGACGCTGCTGAAGAGGCTTCCATTCATGAGACCGAAATTCCAGAAGAGAACATACCAGATGACCGCACTTTACCTTCGCCATCACCTGACACTCCAGTCGAGAAGCAGTCAACGCCCCGCGCAAGTGGGTGTTGGAAGTTGGTACTAGTGCTGTTGCTACTGGGACTTCCAGGCTTATGCATACTTTTTTCGTTGCTGGGGACAACGAATTGAAGGCCTAGGAGATGAGACATGCCTCAAGAGTTGCACCCTCTAGAGATGTACATTTTTCGCAGACTTCAAACACATTTGGGCTCGGCACTGCTTAACAAACTCCTTCCGCGTGGCTGTCTTCCCGGTAGGCTTGTACGGCGTGCATCACCATCGACGCATTCCAGTGGAGTGGCTGGTTCAACCAAATGGAAGCTTAGTCGATTGCCAACGGCTCTTTCAATGCTTGAAACTGCGCACTAGCTTCTCAGGAGGGGTCGTACTTTGGGCAGTCAAGTGTTAAGCTTTGGCGCTAAACCTGCCCCTCTAACTATTCACCTTTCCTGTCCCGCGGCAGCTGTGTTTCGGCCCATTTTGCAAACTATCCCGCCCCTACAGTTGCGCTTACCGTCCTTTGCTTCACAGACGGACGCGAATTGATGAAGTCGCGTACAGTATGTGAATCTTGTGGGCTTGGCTTGCCGCGGTTCGGCTCGTCGCCACTTTTGTCAGTTGCGCGCTGCTAGCCGAGTAACTTTTTGGAAGATGGCTTCACTGGCCCTATTCCCACAGATGGAGGCGCAGTTGAAACTGACATTGACCTGTGCTCCGTACTTGGTACTCCCTTTGGCGCAGACTTTAAGCCATTTTCATCTCGGCTATTTCCCGTCGCGTGCCGGCGGCTAGGGAAAGCAGGGCCATCATGGCGCCGGAGACGGCGTTTGAAATTGGGGAGAGACCTGTTGAGGCGATCATGAGGAGGCTCATGACGCGGCCCATCACTTTTTGGGGCGTTCGCGCCTGCAGCCAGGTCGTGAATATGATGTTGGTGTATCCGCCCATGACGCCGATTGCGGCAACCAGAGCGGCGGCAAGCCAGGTGGCGGTCAGGAAGCCAAAGGGCATGATCAGAATGCCGCTGAGGACATAGGTAATGACGAGAAAGTGGCCCAGCCGCCTTTTGGGGGTAGGCAACGCCCCGGCTAATACGGCGCCGAGCAAGGCGCCGGCGGCATAGGCGGAGGAGATGATGCCGACTGCCAATGCGCCCTGCGGGACCTGGGTATTTGCCAAGACCGGAATCCCGACGATGACCGGCCCCTGCACAAAGAGCTCGATTGCGGCGATAAGAAGAAAGAGTGTAAACATGGCGGCGTCAGACCGCACAAACCGAAACCCTTCGCCAATTGAGGCCCAGATGCTGCCGCCGTCCTTGTCTTCGGCAGCGCGGCTTTTGCTGTTTGGCACCGCCGGCTTCAGCCGCAGAAAGGCAAGCAGTAGGGAGGAGATGAGAAAAGCGCCGGCTACCACGGCGAATGCGAGTCCCACGCCTGCCGTGTCCGCCCGCGCGGCAAGTTGAGCAGCATCATTCCGCGCTACCGAACCGCTGTCCTCGGCATACCAGGCGCCCCAGATCAGCAGGTCCATTGTTTAAACGATCCAGGCGGTGGGTATGTCCGGGGCAGACACCTCTTTCTGCTCTAGCTCCTGGACGAATCTGTTCAGTCTATCAAGCTGCCGGTCATAGGCACTGGCAACATCCGCAAAATCCATCAGATTCGGGCCGGACGAAGCCGTGAAGTGGGCTACTGGGCGTTACGCCTTCAGACTGAATATGAACCAGAGTGTCAATGTCAGCTTCGTCCCGCGGCTGGCATCATCGAACTTATACCGTCAACAGTCCCGCTGTGGGTGAGAGCGGGTTCCAGGGCAGGCACAAGGCCGGCACCTACGGTAATTTGATGGGACTGGCGGGACGTGGTCTGGCTGGACACTTTCGATTAGGCACCCGTCACCAA
>JAPPKT010000410.1 GCA_028819675.1 Caldilineaceae bacterium
GGGGGCGCTCTCCTCCGCATTTCCCCAAAAAAGGTGGCAGAATAAACAAAGGTGGGAGACGCAACCGCGCCTCCCACCCTCGCCCTTCTGCCAGTTTTTCCCTTCCGAGAAAGCTCTTACGTCCCCGTCGTGAACGGATACAACTCGCGGCCAAGACGCCGGAATGGCAGATCGCGCAAACTGTGGACGCTCGGCTCCGCCACCACGTGGATTGCGCCCGCCCACGACTCAAACCCCGCGCGAAAATGCGTGCTCGATTTCACACAAATGTACCGCATCTGCCGCGGGTCCAAACCCAGCGTCCGCGCAAAGGCCGTATCGAAGGGCTGTTCCCGTCCGCTCACCAGCAACACGTGGATCCCATCCTGAACTACGTGCGCCGACAGGCCCATGTTCCCGCTCAGCCCCGCATACATCGGCCCGTCATACCGGAATACCCCGTCCGACAGCGCCGCAACCTCCACCTCCATCGACACGGGATCCCCCTGCAACCGCGACGACTTGCCGCCCACCTCCAGGGCCAACCGCGCGCCGACACCCGCCTCGTGACAGAGCGCAGCCGCCTCTGGGTCGACAATGTAGAGCACGCACGCGTCCTCCAACCGCATGTCGACGAAAGTCTGCAACACGCCCGTACTGTCGCCCGGCGAACCGCCGCCCGGGTTGTCATGCAAATCGGCCAGAATAATCGGGTAGCGCCCCGCCGTCTGTGCCCTTTCCAATGCCGTACGCGCCGGCAGCAACTCCATCTGCCAGTCCTCCCGCCGTGCGTAAATCCACTCTCCCAACTGGACGGCCAGCGCTTGGGCCAGCTTCTGGTCATCGTCCGTCACAATGTAGACTGAAGCCCCCATATCCGGCACGTCGGCCAGGAAAAAGCAGGTGGCAATCGAGCCGCACACCACGCCCGGCAAGGACTCGATCCGGTGCAGCTCAGCGATCGCACTCCGCATTGGCGGATGCGCGGTCACCTGGTTAAGCCCCCAGACCATCGGAATCTGATGCAAAGCCATCGTCGGCCGCAGACCCTCGCGCACAATCCGCACCAGCACGTCCGCACACTCGCGGCCGCGCGCCGACATGTCGACCTCCGGATAGCTCTCCCGCCCGATCAGGACATCCGCCATCTCTACCATCTGCTGCGACACGTTCGAATGAATGTCGAGCTGCGCCAGAACCGGCACCCCAGGACCGACCGTCTCCCGCACCGCCGCTAGCAGATGACCCTCCGCATCTCCCAGCCCATCGGGCCCGTCCAGATCCCCCACCGACATCGACCCGTGCAGCTCCAACAGCACGCCGTCCAACGGCATCGCCTTCGCGATCCCGTCCAAAATGCGCCCCAACAGTTCGTCATACAGCGGCCGCGGCGTCGGCGCGCTCGGGTGAGGTTCTCCAAACAACGTCGGAATCAGCTCGAAGTCATGCGCTTCCGCACCCTCGATAAAGCCCCCGATCGGCGTATTCGTCCCCGCAAACGTACTCAGTATATCCTCGCCTTCGAGCAGAAACCGCTCCCGATAGCTCTCAATCGTCGTCGGTACCGGCGTGAACGTACTGCTCTCATGACTCAGCCCACCCGTCGCAACCCTCATCCGACACTCCCCTCTTGAAGCCAGCTTCTCACTCCGAACCCCTTACTGACCACTGACTACTGACTACTGACTACTAACCACTGCCGTCATCCGGCTCCGGCAGCACGAGACCGTGCACAAACCCCCCGTCAACCCGCAATATCGAGCCGGTTGCGTAGTCCGCATCATCGCTGGCCAGATAGGCCGCCGCCTTGCCAATATCCTCCGGCACGCCAATCCGCCCCCAGGGAATCCGCTTTCCGCCTTCCGCTATCTCCTCCTCGCTGTAAAAGCTGCGTTCACCCGGCGTATCGATCCATCCGGGATTGATCACGTTGACATTGATGCGGTCCCCTGCCAGCTCCGCCGCCATCGTCCGCCCCAGGTGATTGATCGCCGCCTTCGACATGTTGTAAGCGCCGCTGCTGGGAAACGCGATCTCCTCGTGCACCGAGCTGATGATCACGATCTTGCCCCGGCTGCGTCCCGTGAGCGGCTGCTTCAGCATCTGCTGCGCCGCCAGTTGGCACGTGTGAAAAACGCCGAACTGCGTCACTTCAAACGTGCGCATCACGTTCTCCCACTTCGCCTCCACCACCGGCTCCCGGATCGACACCGCCGCATTCGCCACCGCCACGTCAAGGCGGCCAAAGCGCTCAACCGCCCCCTCGATCATCGCCGCAATCGCGCTGCGGTCCGAAACGTCCGCCTGCCACACCAGCGCCTCACTGCCCATCTCCCTGATCTCCTCGGCCGCGCTGTGGGCTTCCGCCTCCGAAGTACGGTAGTTCACCACCACGTTCGCGCCCTCCTCCGCCAGGCACAGCGCGATCCCGCGCCCAATCCCCAGCGACGCCCCGGTAACCAGAGCCGTCTTTCCCTCAAATCGTCTCATCACAAAACTCCATTTCTAATGCACTATCTCTCGAGCAAAGAACCCGCATGATCCCTGAAAAGTGTTCTTCGCGCCCCTTCGCGTCTCTTCGCAGATAAAAATGAGATGTTCTTCGTGGCCCTTCGCGGATTATCCTCAACTGAACCAGTAGGAGTACAACTCCGACTGCCACAAATGGAAACGCAAGCGCACCGTCCGCCCCGCCAGCTCCCTCAACCCGCGCCCGCCTCGCCACTGAACGCACTCGTCAATACTGTCCATCATAACCGGAACGCAATCATCCTTCGTGTAGCCATCTACAGCCTGCCCGCTACCGGCATCTATCACTTCGGCGATTACCCGGCCCCGCCATGAATCCGCGTTCACACGCAGGTTGTCGCCGCTGACCTCGATCGGTTTCGTCAGAACCGACCCCCACTCAATGCCTCCCTTGAGCGAAACGAACCCGTCCATCCGCAGCCGCGCCATGCACATTGCGCTGCCATCCAGGTAACGCCTGTTCAGGAGGTCCTCAATCGAAAGATTACGATACCGGAAGCCCATATAGTAGAACCACAGCTCGTTGTTCCTCTCCACAGGCCTGTTCAGAACTACGATCTGCCCCGTATCATACGTCTCGCCGTCACTCACCGGCGATAGCTCCAAAAACGGCGCCCGACCCGCCACCCGCTCCCAATCCAGCAGATTGCGGCTCGATGCCAGTTCCACCGACTTGCGGCTGTCTACGTTCTCATACATCGGCGGATGTTTCCCCGCCCAATGGTGCATCACCGGCGTCGCCAGGTAAAGCCCCTCATACGGAAATATGGGGAAGTTGTAGACGTCCGTTCGCCACTCCTCCGGCCGGTTGTAGATCGGGCTACGGTAGGCCGGGTCGTCGAAGAATTTCTGCAGCCGTTCAAAACCGTTCTCCTGATCGGTCTGATCGGCATGAAAGATCAGCCCGTGCTCCTCCCAGTCAGCGAAATTCTTGCTCGTGTACAGCTGAAAGGAACGACCGTAAGGCCCGTTCCGTTTGGCCGCCGCTATGAACAGCCTCTCTGTCTCGTCATAGGTGAGGTGCGACTCGTCATGACTGTGCAGAGACGGAACATCCAGCTCTTCCCAGTGCAGGAAGTCTCCCGACACCATCGAGCGCAGTTCACTCTCCCCGTATCGCAACCCCTTGAACCGCCGGCTCGGGTCCGGATCATGCGGATCGTGTACCGGCCCCTGCAGCATGCCTTGCGCGCTGGGCAGGATGTTGTTCTCTAAGCCAACCGGTGTGCCCCGCCAGGTCGGCGCAGGATAGTCGTACAGGCCCAGGAAGGGCTTCTCCCAGTTCACGCCGTCCTCCGAAGTGGCGTAACAGGCGTACCTCTCAACGACGGCCGCCGCGCCCGTACCATCCAGCTTGACTTCGGGATCCAGCCCCTCCGCGCCGGTCAGGTAGATCATCTTGAAGATCCCCTCGTCCGGCAGCCACACCGGCGAAGTCCGAACCTGGATCGAGTTGTTCTCCCAGCGGTACTCCGGCCGGATCACGACATTTTCACGCGCCTTCTGCGGCTGGTGCAGCTTGCGCGCCAGATTGTCGATCGCCTCGACCTCGTGATCGTCGATAAAGAGATGTTTCATTTCGGACCCTCTTTCCTGGCAAAGACTGTCTTAGAAGTGCCCTTCGTCCCGCAACATGTACAACTGCGACGAGCGGTCGGCCAGCGGCAGCTCCACCGGCCGGTTCCCCTGCCGCTGCGACTCGTATATACCCATCACCATCTCCAGCGACGCCACCCCGTCCTCTCCGTTCGAGCTCGGCTCGCCCCCGTCCTCGATGCAGCGCACCAACTCCTCCACCGCCAGCTGGATCGAGCTCGCTTCCTCAATCGCCGGAAACGGCTGTGGCTCCAGCGTATACCACTCAATCCGGGGATCCGGCTCATTCAGGCGGTCCGTCGTGTCCACGCCCAGCAGCCACTGGTTCCCCGCATACTCAAGACTGATTACGCCGTCTGTCCCCTGCAGTTCAAGTCCGAACCGCGCATAACGGGTCAGCTCATTGGCCATACTGACCGCGCTCACCCCGGAATGAAAGCTGAAGATCGCGTCGCTTATATCTTCCACCCTGAATTCGTGTCGGTGCCGTCGGTGGGCTGTCCCTATCACCGACTTGACATCGCCCGCATATATCCTGAACAAGTCAAACGTATGCACCGCATCATGGATCAGCGGCCCTTCCTCGTCCGCCGTCCAAGCCGGAAACGGCTTCACCCCCTGGCAGATGCCCAGCATCGAAATCAGATCGCCAATGGCGCCCTCATCCAGCATCTCCTTCGCCTTAATGAAAGCCGGGTTCCAGCGCCGCGAATGGTTCACCGACAGCACACACCCCGTGCTCCGGCACGCCGCCACGATCGCGTCCCCATCCTCCAGACTCAGCGCCAGCGGCTTCTCACACAGAATGCCCTTCGCCCCGTTCTCAACCGCCGCCTCGACAATGTCCCGGTGCAGCCCCGGATGCGTCGCCACGCACACAATATCCAGCTTCTCCTTCTCCAGCATCTCCCTGTAGTCCAGGTAAAGCGCGTCCACATCCCACATCTTCCCGAACACCTGCAGATGCTCATTACCCCGGCTCGCCCCCGCCACCAGCTCCGTCTGCGCACAAACCGCCACCCCGCCCGCATGCGTAAGCGGCGTCGGCGGGTCCGTCTCCCAAAGAGTCCCAATCCGACCGCAACCAACCAGCCCGGCACGATAAGTATTCATGGAGTTCCTTTCTGTGGATTACTGAGGCAATTCTGATGTTGAGCTGCAACTTCGCTCAGTAAGACGGGGCAAACCGAGACACAACTGGTGTCGTTGACATTTCCCTCCAGCCAGCCATCCCACTGTAGGGGCACCCCTCGTGGGTGCCCTCCCGGGCCCGCAAATTTTGGATCATTTTATCGTCAACGACTGCCTGTTACCCCTTGAGCGAATCGGCCAGATTCCCTCGGCGATTACAACGTGCAATCTTGATTGTTAGTCGTTGGCCTCGAAAATTTACTTTGAGGCGGTTCAGCGTACGGAGTTGCTTTGGGTGGATTCGTTTGCCGTAGAACACTACAGGAATAAGTTTGGATTCCATACCTCTCAGCGCGACGCGTACAGCGAAGTTTGCCCCTTGCTGCAACTGCCCATGTACTTCAGATGCATCTACATTCCCGGCCTTCAACTCCGCCGGTACCGTAAGGAGCTTGCCGTCTGTGTCGACCAGAAATATTACCAAGTCGCATCGACTTCCTTCAAGCGAGTGGTCGGGAAACGCGCGATCTGCGTCCACCGTAATTCGTGGCGAAGGCACGCCATCCAAATAAACCCGGCAACCCTCACGTCGGTGCGACCGGCTAAGATTCTCTTCCCCTACTCTGGACCTGATCGTGTCTAGGACTTCACCCCTGCTCACGCGCAGCGGCTCCTGCTAGTTCCTGGAACTGGTTCTGCAGTGCCGCTGACCGGTTGTAGAGCGCTTCCGCAACGCTTTCGTATTCCTCCGGCTCAATCCCTTCAATCCTATCAAACGGTATCTCTTCAATCGTCGAACCGGAAGAATCGTCTTGCTCGCGAAATAGCCAGACTCCTACCTCCTCAGGCAGGAGCGAAACTGATTCGGCTGAATCGCTATCATGTTCCTTCGATAGTCCCTCTAATTCCCCCTCGCGCATCAGATTAGCGAGTTCCATCAGAAGCCAGTCGCTGTGGGTGGTTACGACTACCTTTACGCCAGCGCGAACGAGGCGAGCCAAGGTCCGGGCCATCTGCGTCTGAGCAGCGGGATGCAGATGTGCTTCAGGTTCTTCAATAATAAGCATGTCGCCAGCGGAAACGATGCCTCGTAGAAACAGCACAACCGGGGCGAGTTCGGTCACCATTGACGACGCCCGCGCCAGCCGTATGTCCTTCTCGGTCTCCCAGGGCCGGTAGACAAACTCCGGATATCCCCCTGCGATGGCTCGATTCGACCTGATCCGCCCTGCAAGTGTTTCTCGCTCTAAAGCATCCGCGGCCTTGGCCATTGAACCCACGCTACTACGGTCTTCCTCAAAAAGGATCAATTTTTGCAAGAAATCTGATATCATGCCCGAAAAGGTAGGAAGCTCTGGAAAGCGCTCCATTCCGACGCGAGTTGACCGCGCTACTAGAGAGCTGGCGATAACGCGGTGGCTCTGCATAATGCCACTACGGGCGGCCGGCAAGTAATGAGTTTCACCATGCCAGCCCGCAGCACTAGCGAGGTGCTTTTCAAAAGAGTCAAGAATAAAAGGGCTTGTTATCCAAGCATCTTCTCTAAGGGAGTCCTCAAGCAACTGTTGAAATTGCTGCAGTTCTCGCCTGATTCCTAGCTCTTCAGCTGACCATCCCTTTGGGAGAAGTACAATGTCTTCGACTTTGCCATCTGTAGATAAACCAGAATCAGTAACACACAACGCGTAGCTCCACAGATCTTGCTTCGCCTCACTGGCCCTTAGGGAAATCTCCATTTTCGCGCTTGCGGGCAACCGGACCAGTTCAGAAACTGATTCAAGATCGAAGCAGCGCTCCAGTTCAATTCCAATGAATTCACCCAAAGAAAAAGGATCTCCTATGGTGATCCAGGCGGTATCTTGCAGATTAATGGGAAAGTCCGAGAATTTGAACTGCCTACCCTCTGCATCCAGTTTCGCCCTAAAATCTTGGATATCCTCCTTGGTGAAGGCATACCCTCCTGGCAGGTTCGAATCTAAATCAAAAAAAGGACGCCTTTCATGATCTATGACCGGTAGCCGTCGAAATCCACCCATTATTTGCCGCAACGCATAAACCAATACGGCGAAGTAAGTTTTTCCGGTGTTGCTGGGACCAACAAGAACTGTCAAAGGGCGTAAGTCTACTGCTCCACTCTCGATAGGCCCGAAGTTTTTTACCGAAACGCGAAAGTCTGGCGGGTCACCCCAATGAAGACCCTGGATTTCGGTAGTCTCGTGTTCGCACATATTGAGGTTCCTGCGTTCCCCATTTCGTCATTCTTACCCGGGCGGATCTGGATGTCCGAAATGCCCGCGCTCAGGGCAGGCTGACGTCCCTTGCACTTTGACAAGTGCTCGTTGGGACTCGACGAAGTCCGTACCTGTCTATTTCACTTAACGTGCGCCCCGCAGATGCTGTTTCGCCCCATCAAGAGCTGGTCTCAAGACCAATGCGCTGTTACCGATGCCGCCATACTACCAGTCCCAGTAGATGGTGGACAAGTCAATTCACGGGAGACAAACATCACACCCGCGAAATCCGCCGCCTGAACGGCCACCGGTACCGCAACCTCTGCCTCTCCCTGTACTCCTCATCCCCCGGCGTCGGCGCCGTCACCCGCCCAAACATCACCCAACCCATCACCAGGAAAGCCACACTCAGCAAAAAGACCGCGCTGTGCGGCGCACCCAGTCGCAACAGCCCAACCGTCACCAGCGGCGCCACCAGTCCCCGCAGCCCCACCACCGTCGACTGGATCGCCGCATACTCCGTCACCCGTTCCGGGTCAGCCAGCTGGATGCCCGCGCTGATCCGCCCCAGCTCGAAGCCCGCCATCCCCAGACCCCGCGCAATAGCCGAAGGCATCAACATCCACAGGCTTTGTGCCGACATGTAAGTGAGCGGCGTCACGATCGAGAGCGCCGCGATAGCCCGTACGACGAATAGACCGCCCCGCTTGTCGATCGTCCGTCCCCACACAAGATAGCTGAAAAACCAGGTGATTGACTCCACCAGGCCCAGCAATCCAATATCAGAATACGAGAGCTGCAGGCGGTCCACCTGCACGACCGGGTATAGCGGCCAGCTTAGCAGCCCTCCCAGCCCGAAAAGCGAGTAACTGACCAGGTAGACGGCGAAATTCCTGTCGCTGCGCACAATCTGCCACAGATCGGAAAAAGTCTTCGTCTGGCGCGGCGGCAACTCCCCCTCGTCGAGGTCAATGCGCGTGAACAGATATGTGGCCAGAATGCCGAATAGCGCACCAATCGGGAAGAGGACCTGGTACCCTACCCTGTCCAAAGCCCACCCTGCCAATGGCGTGACCAACAGGATGATCGAAACGCGCCCCATCCGCACCGTCGACATCACCTTACCCCGCCCGCTCTCAGGATAAATCTTCTGGATCACCCGCGTATAGGCCGGGATCACAAACGCTTCCAACAGCCAGAACACGATCCCAATCGCCATCAGCTGCACCGCGCCCGTCACGAACGCCGTCAGCAAAAAGAGCGAACGCCCCAGCAGCCAGCAGAATACAATAATGTTGATCGTACGCCGCCGCCGCATCAACACGATGCTGAATGACGTGAAGACCGAGCCGACAAAAAGCAGGGCTGTATACAGCGCCAGCATATCAACCGTGGCGCCCTGACGTCGCAGCACAACCTGCGTAAACGGGATAATACAAGCATAAAAAACGCCGTAAGCCAGCGACATCGAAAGCTCGATGTGCATGACACGGCGCACAGAGGGCGAAAGTGAACCGGCCAGGGCCGTCTCGACCCAAATGACGGTTCGACTCACTAATTCTTTTGTATTCATCTTTGCTCCAGCCTCAGGCACCACTGCCTGGCGTTATGCGTGCGACCTGTACTCAACACTCTACTTTCGGGCCGGAGCGTCCAACAAGATGCAACGGGCGAACTCGTCCCAAAACGCAACAACCCGGCCCGCCTCCACGGCAGCACCGGACATCACCAATACCGTATCACAGACCCACATCCCCGCCAACCGAACCGGGCCTCTGCAAGCAATGATTCTCCAAACCGCTCTGCCCAGCCTTATCTCCCGCTCGGCTCCCACTGACCACTGACTACTGACCACTGACCACTGCTCTTCTGGGCGGTCGGGCCTATTCGGCCCTCCCTTGTGCGGGGGCTCCGC
>JAPPKT010000636.1 GCA_028819675.1 Caldilineaceae bacterium
TGTGGGGGCAGGCTTTGCGGGTGTCGTAGACGGCCTTGAGGGCGATGGGTTTGAGTGCGGGGCCGCTGATGCCGCCGGTGCGGTTGGCGAGGACGGGCTGGCCGCTGTAGGGGTCGAGGACGAGGCCGGGCATTGTGTTGATGGCACAGAGGGCGTCGGCGCCGGCTTGGACGGCGGCCTGGGCGATGCGGCCGACGCTGGGGACGTTGGGGGCGAGCTTTACGATGACGGGGATGGCCTGGCCGGCGACGGCTTCTTTGACGTAACCGGTGACGGCGTCGGTTGCGTCTGCATTGGCGGCGAAGGGTTCGCCGAAGCTGTCTTCGACGTTGGGGCAGGAGATGTTGACTTCGATGAAGTCGGGTTGCGCGGAGGCGATGCGGCGGGCGACGTCACCGAATTCGGCGGCTGTTGCGGCGAAGATGCTGGCGATGACGGCGACGCCGCGGGGTTGGAGCTGGGCTTTGGCTTCGCGGAGCAGGCCGATTTCCTCTTCGACGCCGGGGTTTGCCAGACCGATGGCGTTGAGGAGGCCGCCGCCCCAGTCGATGCAGGAGGGGTTGACGTGGCCGCGGCGGGGTTCGGGGCCGCAGCTCTTGGCGGTTACGGCGCCGCAGCCTTCGCCGGCTGCGCGCACGAGGAGGCTTACGGTCGTGCCCCAGATGCCGCTTGCCAACACCAGCGGCGAGGGCAGGTCACGTTCGAGAAACGGGACGGACAGGTTGGGAAGATTCTCGCTCAATGCGGAAATCTCTCACATAAGTAGGCTGCTCAGCTACTGACTTTCCCCTGCGGGGGCAAGCAAACCGAGCGACTGACGAATCTCTTCCGGGATATGGCCGGTCTCGGATAGCAGATGCAGGACATCTCCCAGTGCCAGGACGCTGTGAACGCGTATTCCGGCCTTCTGCAGGTTTTCCACTCCTCCCTGCTGCCTATCCAGCAAAACGATTGCATCCTCGACAACCAGTCCGGCGGCGCGGAACAGCTCGACCGAACTGACGATGCTGCCGCCGGTGGTGATGACGTCTTCGATTACGACCACGCGTTCGCCGGGCTGCCAGAGGCCCTCGATGTCCTTGCCGAGGCCGTGGCTTTTGCTCTCTTTGCGGTTATAGATGAGAGGGACGCCGCTGGCCAGGGCGACGGCCATGCCGATTGGGAGGGCGGCGTAGGGGACACCGGCGATGCGGTCGCATGGCAGTGCGGCCAGTTCTTTGGCGTAAGCGGCGGCGGCGGCCTGCATCAGTTCGGGACGGCTGACGAGGAGGCGGAGATCGACGTACATGGAGGACTTTTTGCCGCTGGCGAGGGTGAAGTCGCCGAATTGAAGAGCGCCGAGTTCGGCGAGTCCTATGATGAGATCCCTGTGGGACTCTGGAACAGGGGCTGGTTGCGGGGCAGGTAAGGCCGCCTCTACTTGGACAGAGGAAGAGGACTGTGTGCGGGCGGCGTTTATGCCTTCGCGAATGCTCTCTGCGGCATGGCGCGGGTCGTCGGCCTGGGTGACGCCGCGGGTGGCGGCGACGAGGACGCCGAGACCGTCGGCGCGCAGGCCGGCTGAGAGCGCTGCCTGGAGGTCCCCGCCCTGGGCGCCGATTCCGGGGGCCAGAAGCCAGGCGTCAGGCGCGACGGTGCGGACGTCGGCGAGTGCTTCGGGGTAGGTTGCGCCTACGACCAGGCCTACGGCGGGCGACCAGCTGACGGCTTCTTTGGCAACGCGCATGAACAGAGGGTCTTGCGCGTGCGGGAACCGGCCGTTGGTGACGGTCAGCATCTGGAAGGCGCCGGCCGCGGGGTTTGAGGTGTGACAGAGAACGAACAAGCCCTTGTCGGGGTAGGCGGCAAAGGGGGCGATGCTGTCCTGACCGAGGTAGGGGCTGAGGGTGACGGCGTCGACGCCGAGTTCTTCGAAGCAGGCGCGGGCGTAGGCGGCGGCGGTCGAGCCGATGTCGCCGCGCTTGGCGTCGAGGAGGACGGGGATGTGCTCGGGTATGGCGGCGATGGTTGCGCGCAGGAGGGCCATGCCGGGCTGACCCAGGGCTTCGTAGAAGGCGATGTTGGGCTTGTAGCAGCAGACGAGGTCTGAGGTGGCTTCGATTACGGCTCGGTTCCAGTCCAGCAGAGACTGGCATTTTCTCTCGGCATCGTCTCCGGCCTCTGAGTGTGAGGAATCGGCAGTGTGCAGGAAGCGATCCGGGCAGGCCTCTGGGGTTGGATCGAGGCCGACGCAGAGGAGGGTGTTGTTGCGGTGTGCGGCGGCTACCAGCTTGGCGTAAAAGGACATGCAGGGCCCTCACTTTGACAGAGTAGGACGGCGCGGCCAAGGCAAGTTGTGCGACTGACCGGTTGTCTAAATCCATGCTACGCCACGCGGTTGGATTGGGCAAAACCGGGCATATAGGGATGCGTTTCGAGGTGTGTTGGCGATGGGCGGCGGACTACATGGCGGCGAGGGCGGCGAGGCCAGCCTCTTCAAGGTCTGCCAGCAAAATTTCCTCTTGTTGGGGAGAAATCGTTTCCTGGGGGAGGCGGAGAGGTCCGCAGTCGATGCCGAGGGCCTTCATGGAGACACGTAGGGCGGCACTGACGCCGTGGTTTATCATGACTTCGGTGAGGCGGTTGGCCTGCTTTTGGAGGGACAAAGCGTGGGCGAAGTCCCCGGACTTGCAGGAGGCGTGCATTCTGCTATAGGCGCCGGGCATGACGTTGAGGGTGGAGCCGATGTTGCCGGGGGCGCCCATCATGGCGGCAAAGAGGCATTGTTCATCCATGCCAGAGAAGATGGTCCAGCCGCGGCCGGCGGGCAGGTCGTTTCCCAGGTCGATGATCTGGGCGATCTCGTACATGTTGGGGCCGGTGTATTTGGCGCCGCCGACGTTGGGAAATCGGCAGAGGAGTTCCTTCATCAGGGAAAAGGCGTCGATCTGGCCGCCGAAGAGGTAGGGGAAGAAGGGCAGGTTGGGCGCGGCGGCGGCGATGGCGCCGTAGTGGCGGTATGTGGCATCGAGGCCGCCGAGGTAGACGGGCAGGACGGAGCTGACGCCGTCGGCTCCTTGTTCCTGGGCATGGCGGGCGAGGGCGGCGGCTTCGACGGTGCTGATGCTGCCGACGTGGACGATGACGGGGATGCGGCCGCCGACCTGTTCGATGGCGGTTTCGAGGACGAGGCGTCGGTCCTCGGCTGAGATGAGCAGGCCCTCGCCGGTGCCGCCGAGGACGTAGAGGCCGTCGACATTCTTGGCGAGCATGTAGTCGATCAGTTCGCGGAGGGCGGTGAGGTTGGCGCCGCCGTCGGCGGTGGCTGGCGTGATGAGCGCGGGCCATGCGCCGTGGAAGGAGTTGTCCATGTTGGAATCAGCCTTTGATGGAGCCGAGCATGATGCCCTTTACAAAGTAACGCTGAATAAAGGGGTAGATCAAGAGGATCGGCATGGTGGTTACGACAATCATGGCGGCCTTGAGGGATTCAGCGGGCGGAGGATCGATCAGTTCGGTCATTTCTGCCAGGCCGGAAGCGTCACCGTACTGGCCGGTGCCGAATTCGAGGATGCCGCGCAGAACCAGCTGCATTGGAAACTTGGAGGGTGTATTGAGATAGATGGCGGCGTCGAACCAGGAGTTCCAGTGCATGACTGCATACCAGAGGCCGACGGTGGCGATAACGGGCATGGAGAGCGGGAGGTAGACGCGCAGCAGGACGGTGAGCGGGTTAGCGCCGTCCATGATGGCGGCTTCTTCCAATTCGTCAGGGATGGCGAGCATGAAGTTGCGCATGATCAGGAGCCACCAGGGGTTAATCAGTGGCGGCAGTATCATCGACCAGAAACTGTCCAACAGATTCAGTTTTTCGACCAGGACAAAGTTGGGGATGAGGCCGCCACTAAAAAGCATCGTAAAGAAAATAAACATCGTGATGGGGACGCGGCCATAGAGAGTGCGCTTAGAAAGGACGTAGGCCAGCGGGAAGGTGAGGAACAGATTGAGTCCCGTGCCGATGGTGACGCGGGCCAAGCTGACCCCAAGAGAGGTCCACACGAGCGAACCCTGGCCCAGCAGCAGGTGATAGGAGGTGATCACGGGCTCTTTGGGATAGAGAATGAATAGTCCGCGCAGGGCGTATTCCTTACCACTGATCAAGGAAGTGGAGACGACCGAGAGAAAGGGAAGCAGGAAGAGTAGTGTCAGAACGGCAAGGACAAAGATGTTGATCCAGTCAAAAACTCTCTCGCCCCGGGAATATTTCATGGCGGCCCCCTACCAGAGTCCTTCCTGGCCGAGCTTTTGGGAAACCTTGTTGGCCATGTACATCAACGCGAGAGCGAGAACGGACTTGAAGAGACCGACTGCGGCGCCGAATGAATATTGACGGCCGATCAGACCGGCGCGGTAAACATAGGTATCGATGATGTCGGAAACGGAGTAGACCGACGGGGAATAGAGCAGGATAATCTGCTCGAACCCAGCGTCCAGCATACCGCCGATGCGGAAGATGAGAATAATGACGATAGCGAATGAGATGCTAGGTAAAGTAACGTGCCACATGCGCTGGAAGCGGTTGGCGCCGTCCATGGCGGCGGCTTCGTACATTTCCGGGTTAATGGTTGCCATTGCAGCCAGAAAGATGATGCTGTTCCAGCCGGCGTGCTGCCAGACATCCATTGTGACGATTATGGAGCGAAACAGGTCGGGGTCGGTGAGATAGGCTTTGGGTTGGCCGCCCAGCGCGACTACGACCTGGTTGAGCAGCCCGCCCTGGGGGGTCAGCATGGCGCGTACGATGCCGGCAGCGACAACCATCGAGAAGAAGTGGGGCAGGTAGGAGACGGTCTGGACGGTGCGTTGGAACAGGGTTACGCGCACTTCGTTGATGAGCAGGGCCAGAATAATGGGCACGGGGAAGCCGAAGATCAGCTTGTAAAGGCTAATCAGGACGGTGTTGCGCATTATGTTCCAGAAGAAGATCGAGTCAAAGAAGTTGCGGAAATGCTTCACGCCAACCCAGCGGTCGAAGCGGAAGATGTCGGTGATTCCCAGGAAGGGATCGTAGTCCTGGAAGGCGATGATAACGCCGACCATGGGGAGGTAGCGGAAAACGACAAAGTAGAGGAGGGGGATCGCGGCCAGAGCATAAAGAAAGCGATCGCGTTTGATCTGGCGCCACGCTTCGCGCCATCCCTTACGCTCGGTGTAGGCAGGAGAGGCCGGGGTTACGGACAGGCCTGGATGTTCGCCGCCAAACTGCTGCATCTAACTGTTTCCGTAGTTGAGGGGCTAGTGAAAGGGAGGGAGGCGTTGTAACGCCTCCCTCTTCAGTTCATGGTTATGGATGGTAGAGCCGGAACTGCTCGGTGTAGAGTTCGCTCCAGCGGTCGAGACCGGCGCCGCTCAGGTCGTCAACAAAGCTGCTCCATTCGGACAGGGGGCGGTCACCGGAGATGAATTTGATGCTCTCCTCGTCGATGAAGCGCTCGAGGTCGACTTCGCCGGGGAAGGCGTCGCGAATAGCGGTGCGATCGTAGGGCACGTCGAAGTCGACGGGCATGCGACCGCCATCGTACTGGTTCCAGTAGGTGTTGATGTGCTTCCAGTGCCGGTTCCAGAAGTAGCTGCCATCGGGCTGTTCGATCTGAACGGCGGTGGCCCAGGTTTCGGGCCCGAGGCCCAGGGTGATCTGGTAGTCGCGCGAGTACTTTTCCTCGCAGACCGGGCTGCCGGCGGCGAATTGACGGGCGATCTTGGCCTCTTTGTCGACCCATTCCCAGTCCTCACCGGGGATGCCCCAGGAAGCAATGAGGTAGTTGGTCACGTCATCGGGCCCGCCGGAGTAGATCCAATTGACATACTTGATGACGGCGTCAGGATGCTCGGACTTGCGTGCGATCATGTAGGCAGTGTTGGAGCCGGCGTTGTTGGTTTTGGCGATACCGGAGGGGCCGACGATCTTGAGGGAGAGGATGTAGTCTTCGTCGACGTAGCCGGCGTCGCGTCTGATATCAGACCACCAGCCAGTGATGCGCGAGTACCAGCCCAGCCAGAGGCCGATGGTCAGGGTCTTGAGCATGGAGCGGTAGTCGGGGTTGGCAAAGGACTCCTGCTGCAGCCAGCCGTCCGCCCACCACTGATTCATCTTGGCGAGCCAGTCCGGGTAGCCCTCCTGCAGCTCAGGCGGTTTGAGCATGTTGTCGGCGGGGTCGATCCAGCGGGAATAGCCGTGGTCGGTGTATGCGCCGAGCGTGTTATACATGAGGTGGCGGCGGCCCATGGTGGTGATTACGGCTTCCGGGTGATTGCCGCGCATGGCGAGATAGGCTTCTTCCATGCCATCCCAGGTGTCGGGCACGTCCAGCCCGGCTTCGGCGAGCCAGTCTGAGCGGAAGAAGGGGAAGTGTGTGTGGCCCATGAGGCCGAGGCGGGGGTAGCCCCAGGTGGTGCCCTCAAAGTCCTTCATCATCTTCCAGTCAAGGTCGGAGTGTCCGGCGAGAATGTTCTGTCCGCCGGCCTCAAGCAGGTCGTCGAGCGGATTGACGATGCCTTTGAAGTCGGGCCAGGCTCCCTCGAAGACATCCAGCGGTTCGGTGCCGGAAGCGATGAGAAGATTGAGTTTCTCGGTCCTGGCACCGCCGGGGGGCAGGAGGTAGGCATTGACGCGCACACCGGTCAGCTCGAGAAGGTGGTCGCGTACGGCAGCGGTGCGTTCCGGATTGCCGCCGCCGGGGCAGGGTGTGCTCGTCGCTACCCAGATATCGGGCGGCTCCATTTCTCCGCCGTCGGCCATGTCCGCGGGTGCGCCTGCGGGCACGCAGGCCGCGAGGGCAGCCCCCGTTGCCGCGAGGCCCATGCCCTGCAGCATCTGTCGTCGATTAAGCTTTGCTGTTGTCACAATCGATTCTCCTTTCACAGATGGATTGGATGAACGAAGCGAACTTCAATTTGAGAGCAATAGGACCGGCGGTCAGAATGAGTAGGGCGACGAGCCGGTCTACGCGTCACGCGATAAATGGATGAAACTGACTCCAGCGTTCGCCCTCCCAGGGGGGAAAGAGACGGCCTACGTTAAGGAGTCCGCGGCTACTGAGAAACCGTTTCTGCTCGCGGTTCAGCATCAGTCAAGACCCCGCATTGGGAATGGCAACCAGTGAAAGTCGTTTGTGATAAAGGGTTTCGAGCGGCCAGCAACCTTGAATCAAAGAAGTCGCGGGCCGCAATCGAGTCAGCCGGGCTGGCGGTTGCGATACAAGAGTGATGGCCTAATTTTACGCATTATTTTCAATTGCGCAAGGTCGGTAAAGGGATGTCCCTTACCGGGAGGGAGGACATGCAGGATGGGGACGCCGATGCGGTTGTTGCAGTAGGCGTTTTCAAAAAGCTTGCCCTTCTCGGCAAGGCTGACGAGGTTGAGCGTTTGCACAAAGGGGGCGGCCGCAGCAACCAGTGACGGCGGGATCGTGCTCATCGCTCACTTTCGGAAGAATGTTCGGTCTCTTCATTTGGGTTGCGTGCCAGGATTGGGGAGAGCGGGCAATACCTGGCCCATGGAGAGACAGCCCGGCATCAAGATTTCAGATGTTTACTCCCCAACCGGCTGCATCCAACACACTTACCAAGCCAACTGTTCACTTGGCTGCATTTCGATTTCGGGCTTGCCATCAACGTCGACCCAGCGGCCGCACAGGTCTCCTCCCTCGCTGATTCCCAGATTGACCTCTGTCCCGTCCATGCGGAAGATGGGGTGGTAGTACTTGGCGACCTGGTGGGCCTCGCCGGCGATGTAGTGGCCGATCAGGGCGCGGCGGAAGCGGTCCGAGGTTGTGTTTGGGAAGCTGCCGTGGACGACCTGGCCGTTGAAGAAGACGACGTCGCCGGGCTTCATAATTACGGGTTGGGCGTCCACGTCTTCGGGCAGGTCTACGGTGACGTCGGTGAAGCTTTGGGTGGTGTCGGCTTCGGCGGTGCAGAGGAGGGGCCAGGCGTGGCTGTCGGGGACCATGCGGAGGCAGCCGTTTTCTTCGTCGCAGTCGTCGAGGGCGAGCCAGGCGGCGATGCAGGTGCCGGGCTGGACGCGCAGGTAGTGCTGGTCCTGGTGGAGGGCCTGGCCGCGGGCGCCGGGAGGCTTGAAGTAGAGCATTGTCTGCACGGCGAAGGGTTCGCGGCCGAGCATGGCGGTCATGCAGTCGCGCAGGCGGCTGTCCAGCATCCAGTTCCAGCTGAGTTTATCCCAGCGGTGCATGTGAATCATGCGAGGGTATTTTTTGAGCGGGTCGTTGCTGTCGTTGTCGACACCGGCGGAGTCGCCGGGGTAGGAGCCGGCGGCTCTAAGGTCCATGAAGTGCTGGCGGAAACCCCGGACCTCGGCCTCAGAAAAGAGACCGGGGACATTGAGGAAGCCTTGGTTATCGAATTGGGTCTTCTGTTCTGTTGTCAGCATTTGGAGCGTTCTCGCGGTGCAGTCAATGACAAGGATTATGGAATTGGCAAAAGGCTATTTCGGTACGTGTGGGTCCTAGTGCTGGGTCTCCGGTGCCGAACGGGCCATTACATTGGGAAGACAGTAGTAGAAGCTGGAGTCATGGCCAATTCTACTGATTTTTCGGGTTTGTGCAAGGTCTGCAGGAAAGCGGGCGCCTCCGAGGGTTTTGCGTGGTCGGGGTCTGAATCAGGATTTTCGGAATTGATGAGGATTTTCGGGATGGCAGGCGATCGTGTGTTGTCTGCGGGGCGGGGACTTCTGCGCGGGATGAAGAATTCGGCCAGAAGTGCTGTCAACTGCTTCGTCTACTGAATTGTGATCTTTGTGCCGCGACTTATTCTCTGCCAGAGTCAGGAAATATAAGTTCATGGAGTGTGGTCACGAGGCCGAATCCGAGGGCGAAGGCCATCATGAGTGCTATTCCCGATTGCTCAAGGAAAAGTTCAAAAGCAATCGAGGTGGTAGATAGGATGAGGAAGGCGAAAAACAGCCTTAACTTCATGGGCACTGCGTCCAAGCGGTCGAATATCTTTTCGATAAATCTCCCCACGACAAGCCCGACGAAACCACCGAGTATGAAGGAGAAGAGAATCGAAGTGAAATCGATTGCGTTGAAGCTCATCGTGTATTTGTAGCTACTAAGCCATGATCTGTGTGTGCTGTGTGCGGTCTGCCTGGGCGGAAAGTAACGTCCGTATTTCCGTAGGGGACTCTCGATGGTCTTTGCGGTGAACTTTGGGCAAATCCAGGAACTGCCTCGCCTGCCTTGCCTGCGCCGGGACATAGTCGAAACCTGCCAAGTGGGGAGATGGGGGGGAAGCCCAGTCGCAGCGGGTCGTCAAGGTCATATTGCCACACACTCGATGCGGCGGGGGTTGTAGGAGAGGGGGCGTT
>JAPPKT010000311.1 GCA_028819675.1 Caldilineaceae bacterium
CCCCTTTGTGGGGGGGCCCCCCCCCCGCAACGCCCCCTCTCCTACAACATGCCTCATTGACCTGGTGCCAATATTCGTAACAGGTGCCTAATTGAAGGTGTCCAGCCAGACCCCGTCCTCCAGTCCCATCAGATCCCCCTAGGTGCCGGCCTCGTGCCCGCCCTCACCCACCCCACAAATCATCTTCGCCTTCACCCCACCAGTCAGTTTTCCCATTTGCCAATAGAACAAATGATCTGCTATGATACTGGAGAACGTCTGGGACGCTGTCAAACCGCCGCAGATCGAATAACCCAAACATGCTTCCCTGTATCAGCCTCCCATTCTGTTCACCGTCCGGCGGGTCCGGGCACGATTCCCGGCGAGTGCGCTGTATTCCCTCGAATGGCGCACAGATTGCCTCGAATTCGCTGCCTGGATCCCCCCTTTCGCAGTGCGGCCCCTTCCGACCGGCGGGTCCGGCAAACACCAACTCCGACCATCCTTTCCCCCAAAAGCCGCCAGTTCTTCACTCAAGCCCGTTCTGGTACAATAGGCCATGTTCTGCCCGGCGCGATAGGCGCAGTTACCAAGACTATTTCGGCCAATTCACCCACCCACCTCCACAGTTCTGCCGTTGCAACCCTGTTTTCGCCCCCAAACCTGTTCGCAACACACACGCCGTCTCAAACCACAAAAGGAATCCCACAATGCAACTTCTGCTCTTCGATGACTACAAGCTGGGCGTATTGAACGGTGACCAGGTCCTCGACGTCTCGTCCGCCGTCGCCGACTGCGGCCATCACTCCCCGCAGGAAATGATGGAAATGCTCATCTGCGACTGGGAAAACGTCGAGCCCCGACTCCGCGACGCCGCCGACTCCGCCACCGGCCTCTCCCTCGATGACGTCACCTGCCGTCCGCCCATCCCCAGGCCCGGCCAGCTCGTCTGCCTCGCCGGCAACTACCTCGAGCCTGCCAAGCCCGAACGCGGCCTCTTCAACGCCTTCCTCAAGTCACCCAACGCCGCCCTCGGCCACGGCGGCACCGTCGTCCTCCCCGGCGCCGAAGCCAGCGTATTCCATTTCGAACCGGAGCTGGCCATCGTCATCGGCAAACCGGCCAGCTATCTCGCCGCCGAGGACGCCATGGATCACGTATTCGGGTACACGCAGTTCATCGACGTCTCCGCCAGGGGCCTGCCCGGCGGCTTCTTCCTCGGAAAATCCTGGCATACCTTTGCCCCCTTGGGACCGGTTATCGTCACCCGCGACGAGATTGCCAACGCCAACGATCTCAACGTCCGTCTCTGGGTCAATGACGAAAAAAAGCACGACATCACCACCGCCGACATGGACCGCCACATCCCTGAACTGCTCGCCGAGGTTACCAACGTATTACCCTTGCGGCCCGGCGACGTGGTCGCCACAGGCACACACCATTTCGGCTTGGAACCCGTCCAGGACGGCGACACCATTAAGCTGCAGATCGAGCAACTGGGACCCGCACTCGTCGTGAACTGCTCCGATCCCTCCGGCCGCAGTTGGGACAGATAGCATCTGCCATAGGGCGTTTTTTGACGGTTGTAACGCGCGCCGGCTTATGATAGGATCATCGGTGAGGGATTGGGATCCATCCGGTTGTTGGACGCGCCCTCCGGCGCGGATCTTACAACCTGACGGATGGCAATTTGGCTGCCGTCAATCTCCCAACCTTGGGAGATTGCGGCGGCCAGATCAGCCGCCTTCCACTCCACCGCACACTTTGTTCCAGGGACGCTGGCATTACGCTCGCGAACTTGGCATACTCCCTGAAAAGTAAAATATAGAGTCCTTCACACTGCTCAAGGAGGAAAGTCATGCAGAGAAGAGCACGCAAGAGGATTTCACGGCGGGAGTTCATGCGCGTCTCCGCGTTTACTGCTGCCGGCGTGGTGGCCGTGGCCTGCGGCGCAGACGGCGGCCCGCCCGCCGAAGACGATGCGCCCGCCGCTGCCCAGGCTGAGGAAGCCCCGGCCGAATCCGCAGCAGCGCCTTCGAAGTACAACGAGGCGCCCATGCTGGCCGAGATGGTGGCGAACGGCCAGCTCCCGCCCGTCGATGAACGGCTGCCGCTCGAACCGCTCGTCATCACACCCGAAGAAGAAATCGGTGACTACGGCGGCATATGGAACCGCCTGGCTACATCGGCCAGCGACAACCAGCTCGGCGGCAAGGTCGGCGGTGAGCATCTCGTCCGTTATAACAAGGACGGCACTCAGATCAACCCCAACGTCTTCGAGAGTTGGGAAGTGTCCGACGACGGCGCGACCTTCACCTTCCACCTGCGCCCGGGAATGAAATGGTCTGACGGCGAGCCCTACACCGCCAATGACCTCCTCTTCTACTATGAGGACGTGCTCCTCAACGAGGATCTGACCCCCTCCTTCCCCAACTGGCTCATCGTCGGCGGCGAGCCGGTGGTGATCTCAAAACTGGATGACTACACGCTCGAATTCAGGTTTGCCTCTCCATACGCTCTGTTCATCAATGTGCTCGGCTCCTTGTGGGGGGACGCATTCGCCAGATACTGTTCCCATTACCTCAAACAGTTCCACATCAACTATGCCGACGAGGACGAGCTGGAAGCGATGATGGATGAAGCCGGCGTCGAGCACTGGTACCAGCTCTTCGGCACCAAGCCGGACACACGCCGCAATCCCGACACCCCCAGCTATCTTCCCTGGAATCTCAGCACGCCCTCCCACAGCGATCCACTCATCGCCGATCGCAACGCCTTCTACTGGAAGGTCGACCCGGACGGCAACCAGCTTCCCTATATCGACGCCATCCACTGGAGTTTGGTCGACGGCAAGGACCAGCTCAACCTGCGCGCCATCCAGGGCGAAGTCGACATGCAGCTGCGCCATATCACCTTCGACAACGTGCCCCTCTTCATGGAAAATCGCGAGCGGGGCAACTACCGCGTCATGCTGTGGAATAGAGGACAGGTAACCGACACCGTCCTCCATCTCAATCACACCAACAAAGATCCCGTTCTGCGCGAAATCGTCCAGGACAAGCGCTTCCGCTACGCGCTCTCTTTGGGCATGAATCGCGCCGACATCAACGAGGCCGTCTATCTGGGTCAGACCCAACCCACACAGGTTTCCCCCACCAGGAACTCGCCCGTCTACTGGGAGCCTCAGGCCATAAGCATGACCGAGTACGATCCCGATCAGGCCAATGCCTACCTGGATGAAATGGGCCTCACCGAGCGCGACGACGAGGGCTACAGGCTGCGCCCTGACGGAGAACGGCTCAGCCTCGTGTTTGAGTATGTGGCCATCTTCGCCGCCTGGGGAGACATCGCCGAGCTGCTGACCTCCCAATGGAAGGATATCGGGCTGGAGCTGATCAGTACCGAGATCGACCGCAGTCTCTTCGGGCAGCGTCTCAGCGCCAACGAGCTCGACCTCGGCGTATGGCATAGCAGCGGCGAGTGGAACCCCTTCATCGAACCGCGCTCCTTCGTGCCGATTGTGAACAACTACGCACTGCGGCAGTACGCCTTCTACTACAACAGCGGCGGCAAAGAGGGATTCGAGCCCACCGGCGACATTCTGAAGGCAATCGAGATCTGGGAAGAGATCAAGACGACCGTCGACGAAGAGCAACAGCGCGCCCTGTTCCGCCAGATCCTCGAGCTCAACATGGAGAACCTCTGGCAGATCGGCGTCACCACCGCTCCCCCGCAGCCGGTTGTCGTCAAGAACTACTTCCGCAACGTGCCCGAAGACGGCATGTTCGACGACCAGCCGCGCTCGCCTTCTAATACTGCCATGGAACAGTACTTCATCCGCGCCGGAGAGGACACGTAGAACGGCAATGCGGCAGTTCGAAATGCCGCCAACCACTTCCTTTTTCTCCGACCTGACGGGCAGAGGTGCGTGAGCAGGGTGGCAAGCATCAGCGAAAATCTGCGCTAGAATTGGCCGCGGGCCTGCCGGAGACGGCTGCGCCCGCGGCCACGCGTTTGCGCAGCTTCACGCACCTGAACTTCGAGCCCAAACGCATCCACTGGGCACGGCGCCGCCACTGGTTTCAGAGAAAAAATTATTGACATAACCATGTCACAGCGTTAAGCCCGCATACGGCCAAACCGTGTGACGCCAGGTGAGATCATGAGCTCATCACAAGAAAACTTCGTCGCCAGACCGATCACCCAAGGCCCAAAGCACCACTTCTTCGGTTACTACGGCATCTGCCCCTGGAACGCCACTGGCCAGTACCACCTCTGCCTGCAGTCCGACTTTCACGACCGCCCGCCCGCTGCCGGCGACACCGCCGTGGTCGGTCTCGTCGACATGCAAACGGGCAAGTTCGAGGGCGTGGCCGAAACGCAGGCCTGGAACCTGCAGCAGGGCTCCATGCTGCACTGGCTGCCGACCGCCCCCGACCGGCTGATCACCTACAACGCCCGTCAGGACGATCGCTTCGTCGGCGTCGTGCAGGACATTCACAGCGGTCATAAACGCATCCTCCCCTACCCGATCAGCGCCATGACCCGCCACGGCCGCCAGGCCCTGGGCCTCAACTACGCCCGCCTTAAATCGCTGCGCCCCGTGGTCGGCTACGCCGGCCTCCCCGATCCCTTCGCCGCTCAGAACCATCCCTCCGAGGACGGCGTCTACACCATGGACACGGAAACAGGCGCGGCCCGCGTGCTCGTATCCTACGAAGAAGCTCGCGAATTTCTCAGCGATTACGAAGACGTGCAAACGCACAAGATCTGGTTCAACCACACCATCATCAACCGCGACGACACACGCGTCGCCTTCGTTGTCCGCTACCGCGACGAAACCAGAGAAATCAAGCACACGATTCTGCTCTCCGCCAGCATGGAAGGCGGCGATCTGCGCATCGTGACGGACCTCGGCGCGTCCCACTTTGACTGGCTGACCAATGAGCTGATCTTCGGATGGGTGACGATGAAGGAAGGGCAAAAATACTACCTGATTAACGACAGGACTTCGGAGTATGAGGAAGTGCGGCCCGATATCCTGACCAAAAACGGCCACTGCAGCTTTACTCGCGACGGCGCCTGGCTGTTGACCGATGAGTACCCTGACGAGAACAACCTCCAGGCCCTCCTGCTCTGGCACATGCTCGAAGAGCGGCTGGTCGTACTCGGCCGTTTCCACTCGCCCCTCCCCTTCCGCGGCGAGATCCGCTGCGACCTCCACCCCCGCTGGAGCCGCGACGAGCGCCATGTCAGCTTTGACTCCATACACAGCGGCAGCCGCCAAATTTACGTTGTTGACGTAGGTGATGTCGTCGACCGATGAGGCGATCTCAAATGTCCTCAAGCTCAAAGTGAGTGGGCGGGAGCTAAGGCCGTCTAACACTTTCCAAAAATGTGGGAGAAAACATGAGCACCACCGAAGACATCTTTGCCGCCAGGGCCATTACGCAGGGACCGAAGCACCACTTCTTCGGCTACTACGGCATCTATCCCTGGGATGCCACCGGCAAATACCACCTCTGCCTCCAGTCCGATTTCCACGATCGCCCGCCCGCTGACGGCGACACTGCCGTGATCGGCCTCGTCGATATGGAGACCGGCGCCTTCGAAGCCGTCGCCGAAACACAGGCCTGGAACCTGCAGCAGGGCTCCATGATGCACTGGCTACCCACCGCCCCCGACCGCCTCATCACCTACAACGCCCGCGACGACGACCGCTTCATCAGCGTCATCCAGGACATCCACACCGGGCACAAGCGCCTCCTGCCCTACCCCATCGCCGCCATCACCCGCGACGGCCACAAGGCTCTCGGCCTCAACTACGCCCGGCTCTGGGATATGCGGCCCGTGGTCGGCTACCCCGGGCTAACCGACCCCAATGCAGATCAGAAACACCCTGCCGGCGACGGCCTCTACATCATGGATACCGCCACAGGCGAGGGCAAACTGCTCTTCTCCTACGAAGACGCCCGCGACTATCTCAGCGACTATCCCGAGATCCAGAACCACAAGCTCTGGTTCAACCACCCCTTCATCAACCGCGACGACTCCCGCGTCGCCTTCGTCGTGGTCTACTGGGACGACGCCGGGGCCAGGAGAACGGTCTGCTTGTCGATGACCCTGGAGGGCGGAGACATTCGCATCATGAACGACCTCGCAACCTCGCACTGCGACTGGCGTACCAGAGACGTCATTCTCGGCTGGTTCAAGATGAAAGAGGGCACCAGCTTCTTCCTGGTCAACGACGCCACCGGTGAATTCGAGGCCGTCCGTCCCGATATCCTCTCCCGCGACGGGCACTGCAGCTTCACTCGCGACGGTGCCTGGATGCTCAACGACGAATACCCCGACGAAAACGACCAGCGCGCCCTCTTCCTCTGGAACATGGCCGAAGAGCGTCTGGTCGTCCTGGGCCGCTTCCTCTCTCCCCCCTTCTTCCAGGACCAGATACGCTGCGACCTGCACCCCCGCTGGAGCCGCGACGAACGGCTCGTCAGCTTCGACTCGATCCACGAAGGCAGCCGTCAGATCTACGTTGTCGACGTGGCTGAAATCATCGGACGATGAATCGGGACCTCACTGTGTTAGCCTGATGACGAAGGAAGCCGGGGCCGTTTAACACTGACCTACCATGTGAGGGAGGACATGAGCGCACCAGAAGCTGACTTGGTCGCAAGAGCACTTACCCAAGGTCCCAAGCACCACTTCTTCGGCTACTATGCCATCTGCCCTTGGGATGCAACCGGCCGCTACCATCTCTGCCTGCAGTCCGACTTCCACGATCGCCCCCCCGCCGCCGGCGACACCGCCGTCGTCGGCCTCGTGGACATGGAAACCACCAACTTCGAAGGCGTCGCCGAAACCCAGGCCTGGAACCTGCAGCAAGGCGCCATGCTGCACTGGCTCGCGACCGCACCCGACCGGCTGATCACCTACAACGCCCGTGACGACGACCGTTTCATCGCAATCGTGCAGGACGTCCACACAGGCCGCAAACGGGCCCTCCCCCACCCCATCGCCGCCATCACTCGCGACGGCCGCAAAGCCCTCGGTCTCAACTACGCCCGCCTCAAAGCGATGCGGCCCGTTGTCGGTTACGCCGGCCTGCCCGATCCCTACGCCGACCAGAACCATCCCGCCGAGGACGGCCTCTACATCATGGACACGGAGACGGCAGAATCCCGCGTACTGGTTTCCTACGCAGAAGTACGTGACTTCCTCAGCCACAACGAAGAGCTGCAGGCAGGCAAGATCTGGTTCAACCACCCCTTCATCAACCGCGATGACACCCGCGTCTCCTTCGTTGTACGCGTCTACGACGAGAACAAAGAGATCGGCCAGACCACGATGCTCTCCGCCAACATGGAAGGAGGCGAGCTGCGTGCCATGACCGACCTCGGCGCATCCCACTGCGATTGGCTGACCGAGGAGCTGATTTTCGGCTGGGTCACGATGAAGGAAGGGCCGGCCTACTACCTGATGAACGACACAACCTGCCAATACGAGGCAGTCCGCCCCGACGTCCTGACCAGGAACGGCCACTGCAGCTTTACACAGGATGGGACGTGGCTGCTTACAGACGAGTACCCGGACGAAAACAGCAACCAGCCGCTCATCCTCTGGCACATGACCGAAGAACGCCTCGTGCATCTCGGCAGTTACCACGCCCCGCTCCCCTTCCGCGGCGAGATCCGTTGCGACCTGCATCCCCGCTGGAGCCGCGACGAGCGCATGGTTAGCTTCGACTCCATCCACGAAGGCAGCCGGCAGGTCTACGTCATCGACGTCTCAGAAGTCGTCGACCCCTAAGGGCACACGCCGGAGTGTTGCCCGCAGCGCAATCTGCCCAGGTTTGACCGGATGTTCATTTCGCCCTCAGCCCCAAACCAGAAGAGAAACAAATGATTCCATCCCGCGCCATCACCTCAGGACCTAAGCACCACTGGTTCGGCTACTACGACAAACTGCAGTTCGACCCATCCGCCCGCTTCGCCTTGGGCATGCAGGTGGACTTCGAACACCGCGCCCCAACGCCGGAAGACGTAATCCGAGTCGGAATGGTCGATTTGGAGGACCGCGACCGCTGGATCGAACTGGGAGAAAGCCGCGCCTGGGGCTGGCAGGCCGGCTGCATGCTCCAGTGGCTTCCCCGATCGGCCCAGGAAATAATCTGGAATGACAGGATTGACGGCCGCTTCGTCAGCCACATCCTCAACATCGACACCGGCCGGACGCACACACTCCCCCACCCCGTCTTCACCCTCAGTCCCGACGGCCGTACCGCCCTCTCCATCGACTTCCACCGCCTTGAAGACATGCGCCCCGGCTATGGCTACATGGGCATCCCCGATCCCTGGCACGACGTGATGGCCCCCGAGGAGACCGGCATCCACAAAGTCGACCTCCGCACAGGCAAAAGCAATCTGATCGTCACCCTGGATGAAGTCGCGTCGATTCCCTATCCCCATGGAGACATCCAATCAGCAAAACACTATTTTAATGTCCTGATCTTCAATCCCGGCGGCACCCACTTCCTCTTCCTCCACCGCTGGCGCTTCGGCGACGGGCCCTTCCACACCCGCATGCTCACCGCCGCCGCCGACGGCTCAGACCTGACCGTCGTCGATCACTCCGGCCACACCTCCCACCTCATCTGGCGCGACGACCACCACATTCTGGCCTGGTCCCACCGCCCCTCCCACGGCGGCGCCTACTACATCTTCCCCAACGCCGAGGACGGTTCTCGCGGCCCCGACCGCATCGTGGGCAAAACCAGGATGCCGCTCAACGGCCACTGCACATATCTCTCCGACAACAACTGGATCCTCAACGACACCTATCCACAGGGAGACGAACGCCTTCAGGACCTCTACCTCTACCATGTCCCGACCGACCGCCGCGTCGACCTCGGCCGGTTCCACTCGCCGCCGCCTTACACCGATACCCTGCGCTGCGACCTCCACCCCCGTTCCAGCCCCGACGGCACCAAAATCGTCATCGACTCCGCCCACGGCGGCAACGGTCGCCAAATGTATCTCTTCGAGCTGGGCGACCTGGTCAGACTCTGAGCTTTCGGCTGACAACAGGGCATCCGCATCCAATCGCGCCAAACCCTCAAGATATTGCCTCGATCATGCAGGGAGTCCCTCCCTAAATGGGGTGAACTCTCGCAGTCCTCCGCCAGAGCCCTGACCGGGCCTGTCCGCGCTCCCTTCTGCGGCAGAGGAACAAGCAACTCTCTCTCCTCTCTCCTCTTCACTCTCTCCTCGCATTTGGGCGGTCGGGCCTAGTCGGCCCTCCCTTGTGGGGGGGGGGGGGGGGGGGCGCCCCCCCCCCCCCCCCCCCCCCCCCCCCCCCC
>JAPPKT010000612.1 GCA_028819675.1 Caldilineaceae bacterium
CACCGCCAGCGTCCACAACCGCAGTACTCGGATAGTCACGCACAATTGTAGGGGTAGCCCGGGGTTGGAAGTGGCCCTCACGAATCGCGCGCGTGTATTCGTAGTAGCGAATAGCGCCGTGCGAGTCGTGGCCGAAGAGGTTTGACTCAACGAGGTGGTCAACCACAGCCCGAGAATCTTCAGGTGTGCAGCCTGAAGATTCAAATAGTTGATAGCCGACGTCTCGCAAGACAGAAGGTTGGATATTAGGCATGGTGCTCCTATTTTACTCTATTTTTCGACTGCTGAACGAATTCGGAGGTGGAGGAAATGAGTCGCGATCTCGAGCGACGTGTGGTGCCGGCTGAAGGCACCTAGGCGGCATTCTCCAAATCATCATTGCCAACGATTCCGCCGTGGTCGCGTGCCAGATGCGTCCCCAATTGTATTCGTGCAGCCCCCAAAACGGCGCTTTCCAAGTAGCTCTGCACTTCGCTGAGTGTGAAGCTCTGCACCTCTTCGGGGATTGGGAGCGCCGGTTGGAGCGGATCAGGAATGACGGGCACCATGCGAGTAACGGGAGGATACCGGGTCTTGCCGGCGGCGTCTGTGCGGGGGGCTAGGTGGGCAAAGAGTACATGCGACAGTACGTCCGGGTGACTAATAAAGACGGGAGAATGTGTATTGCAGATTACCTGACGCAAGGGTGTGTCATCACGATCCGACGACGAAAAATCGGTAGACAAGCCCAGAAGAATTCGCGTCAAATCCTTTAATCGGGAAGGATGAACGCTGTTTTCCGGATCCTCAAAACAGAGGAGGCCACCGTGCTCAGGATCGTTCTTTAGTGTAACCAGTGCGAGCGCACGCAGCGCCCCGTCTGAAAGAGCTCGCGACGAAAATCGCCTTCCGTCCTCGGCCTTCGCCCAGATCACAGTACGACCGGCCTCGCGATCTTCATCGACGTCGACCTGCATCGCGCCGGGCAAGTGGCTGGCCAGGTCTTGAGAAACGTCTGCCAGCAGCAAGGGATCGGCGGCTTTCATGCGTGCCAGCACGTTCGGCAGGTTTCTGCCACCGTCAACCAGTTTTGCAGGCGCAGTCGCGGGGCTGGGCTGCCGCAGGATTTCCGGGTCGAGTTGTAAGAATCGCCAAGCACGCATTTCTTCGGCAGCGGCAAATGCATGTGGAAACTCTATATTTCTTGCTCCGCCCAACAGAGTTCGCTCGGCCTTTGCAGCCTCGATGTCACGCCTGCCGCTCCTGCCGTCCTGATGCAGGACCAGAGTCGTTTCTCTCTTGCTCTTGTGTGTGGAAATGAAAGGCGAAGATCGTCCACCTGTCATTGCCGGAATCCATTGGCCGCCGGTATCCAGCTTGTTGGCCTTCGTCCATCTATCACTCTGACGCGGGATTGGCGCCAGAAACTCATGGTCGACGATAAGCCGTTCCTGTCCCTGGGCGTCCCTGAGACGAACAACTTCCAACTCATAGCGCATACGGGGGAATTTGAGCTCTAGACTGGCGCCCCAGTCGTCGCACACTCTCTGATTGACCAGCAACTCGATCGCCAGACGGATACGATCAGCCGACCCGCCATGCGGACGGACCAAGAAAAGCTCGCCAACGTCACTCCTCATTTCGTGAAACGATGTAGCAATCTTAGAGTCGGCAAGGCGCCCCAGCAAATGAAGCGCATCGAAGAGATTGCTCTTACCCACTCCGTTGGCGCCCACGATGACCTGAAGAGGTGACAGATCCAGAGAGAATTCCTGGAAAGTTTTGAAGCCATCGAGTTCAATACGGGTAATCATCGGATATCCCACACCGGTGGCCAACCTCCAGTGTGAATCGCCAGCGTTTACGGCCTGCCTGGTGCCGCCGAGTCTCATTGCCATCCCGTCGATGCCGACAATTATACCACAAATTGCTCCCTGCGATGCGTGCAAAATAAGGCTGCTACTCGGTTGAAGGGGAGCCACTCCAAGAAGGTGCGGCTGCAGGTTGTACTCACGAAGTACGTCTGGGATTGCGTTTGTACTCGCTTCAAAGTACCTGCCAGATACTCTCAAAAACGTAGGGAAAGTAAAGGGGATGACAGTCTATTGTCACCCCCATATGGCCGACGATTTACCAAGCCTTCGCCGTCATCCTCATTCCAGCAAGAGGCCTATGTTCGACTCGGGCCCCGTCGGATCAGCGCGTGCTGACGGACCTTACCCCGCGGATGGGATGTGTAGCTTTCGCCCAATGTAGGTAAGGTGTGGATCGTGGATGTCGAAATCAATCACCGCATGCTGACAACTGCCCGCTTGATGATCTTTGTCTGTGCGGACATGCGCCATTTCTGATATGCGGTGGCCGTCTTCGTTTTCGATCCAGAACCACCAACTCCCTTCCCTGGGCCCGGACGCCAGAAGAATGTGAGTGTACTGGCCGCCCTCGGAGGAGCTTTTTCTAGCCACAACTTCCCCGTCCGGCTGCCAACTGAAGGCTACCCGATAGTCATTGACAGGATGGCCGTTTAACCGCACTGTGCCCAGCGCACGTGTGCTTCCAGCATTGGCGTCGCAACGCACCAAGTTAGCCCCGTTAACGAGGCTGTTCGACGTCTTCAGTTCCTGAAGCGATGCACCATAGGCTTCAGCAATGCTGGCAAGCGTTTCGCCAGACCTCACGACGTGCCCGAAGACAGTTTTGGTGCCCGAAGGCTTCGGAGGCAGGGGCTTTGCTGTCACGGGCTGAGTCGACACGGGCAGCGCCACCAATGGTATCTGCAGTTTGCGCCCAACATAAGTAAGCGCCGGGTCCTGGATGTCGAAATCGATCACAGCCCGCTGGCACTTGCCCTCATGGGGTAGTCTGTCCGTGTGAACGTAAGCCATTTCCGAAATACGGACACCGGAACTGTTTTCAATCCAGAACCACCAATTCCCTTCGCGAGCGCTTCCTCCAAGAATGTGGCTATACTGGCCGCCTTCCTGGCCTCCTCCTCCGGAAACCGCCATGGCTACTACTGTCTCGTCCGGATGCCAACTGAAAACAACCCGAAAACCGCTGGCGGGTTGGCCGTTGACCCGCACTGTGCCTTTCGCTTGCGTACTGTCGGCATTGGGTGTGCAACTGACCAGTTGGGCCCGGTTCACGAGGTTGTTGGAAGCCCTCAAGTCCTCGACCGAAATGCCGTATAGCGCAGCGATGTTGACGAGGGATTCGCCTGGTCTGATGATGTGGACGTATGTCTGGCGGGAAGTTGGGCGTTCTGCGGGGGCTGCGACTACCGGCTGGGGAACCATCAACAGCGACAACAATAACATGAACAGAGTGGCCAGAGATGCTCGTTGCGGCCGCCAAGTCGATCTGGCAGGCGAAATATCTGCAGGGATCACGATATTCCTCCTATGTGGTTCATTCTGGACTTCCTGGGATAAGCTCTAAGACTTGTATCGTACTGACTTTCCTTTCCGTACGGACTGCCGCATTTTCCGGTTCAAACGGGGGTTCTTTAACCGGGATATAAACCATTTTGCTCCTTTTGTCAAAGAGCCGATTCGCGCACACTTCTCTAGACATTTTACGCGAGAATTACGCAATTTTTTGGATTGATTCTTCCGATTACTGTTGAGCGGCTTACCGATTTCGGGAGAGGGCATGTAAGGCCTCGGGAGTGCCGGTCTGCTGAAGGCGGAATCCCGGCCCCTCATTCGGTGGTTACTTGGTGAGAAATAAATCCGAGAGTGGGGCGACCAAAACTTGGGCATCTCCGCCGAATGCTGAGAGTCACATCATCTTTCAGCCTGGCTGCGAGTTCGAAGCTTCCGTCCTGACGGGGGTCCTCTCCGGAAGATGCACTTTCGTTTCGAGCAGGGAGGGCCGACTCTCTTGGGCCAATAGAGACGAGGGCCGCGCACAGACGTCTCACTGTCAGGTAAAGAGGTTCCTGTCGGCACTCTGTCAGCTACTTGGTCGGCTAAATGTCATCCATTGTCAACCAAGAACCGATAAACTAGGACATACCCCACTTAACCTCAATCAGCAGTGCCCAAAAGAATCAAGAGGACACAAAAAAGGGACTGGGGCCACTCACATGACTTGACCTCACCTCGCCACCCACGCTTCTGTTAGCCACATAGGCTGGCCGCCGTTGCAATGAAAGACGATTGCACTTAATCCCCCAACTGGGGAGTCCTTCTTGACAGGTGTGGCGTGGATTCGGTTGATGATTCAACATGCTGGACTCTTCCAAACGAATGGAGCGGGGGAACAATGCCAATCATAGACCGACCGAACAAAGATGCGCTCATAAAGGCATTGGACATCTTTCTGGATAAAATGCGTCCTTTCTTCATTGAGTGTCTTCGCCATGCTCCAGGCGCAACAGTGCGAATCGCCTTGGAGCGATCTCTAAATGGTGAACAGAGCACAAACTTTGCCAGAAACCATCATGCCAGCCCTGACCTTTTGTCAGCTATGGAGGTCAGCTACTTCGCCACTGTCACAGAAACTTACTGGGAGGAAGTCTTCTCTTCTCGCTTTGGTGGAGATCGAAGGATCATTCGAAAACTAAGGAAAATCAGAGTAGCGAGGAATAGGGCATCGCATCCTCCCCACTTACGTGATTTAGATGCCGAGTTCACGCAAGGAAGTCTTTGCCACATTGCTTATGTGCTCGGCAGCATCAGGGCCAGTGAGGAACAAGTGGCAGTCTCCCGCCTCAAAGAGGGAATTCGTGCGGCGGCCAAGACTTCCGCAGAAGCAGATACTGCCACCATTGTTCTGAGGGAAAGGGAGACACGGAAAGCGGATGTATCGGTGCTCGCGGCCGAGGAAAGGGCTCGTGTCGCTGAAGCGAAAAGACGGGAGGCTCATGAACAGACTAAGGCCTTAGAGATCTCGCGAGTTCTCACGAATCAGCGTGCAGTTGCTGCAGAAGCTGCCAGGCGAAGCGCTGAGGATTTGGCTCTCAGAAATGAATCCGCCCGCCAGGAAGCTGAAAGGCGCGCACTTGCTGCTGAAGCTGGTCAGTTCAGAGCCGAGAAACAGATGCTGGCAATGACGGAAACATTCCAAGAAATGGAGAAGAGGCTTGAGGAGACCGAAGCGACACTTCGCCGTGTACAAACGCAAGAGGCGTCTTCCGAGGCTGACGTTGCAGGCAAGGGAGATGTCATTCGACCAAACCAGGACCGTCGGCCACCTGCCCGGAATACTCCCCAGTACGAAAACTGGCTCATTGAAGAGATACTGGGTGGCAAAATCAGTCGTTCCATGCTTTGCCAGTATGCGGGAGATAGACGCATTGACGGTCGCCTAGTGCACTATGTTCAAGCCGCATCTTCGGGCATGAGCCAGATGGCATGGAACAGTTACGTCATTAATCGGAGCAAGAGGCTAGCTCGAGGCAGAAGTACGGGTGCTTCACAACGAAGAGTGCAGCCCTCGCATAGCCGGCAAGGGATGATTCAGTAACGCTCCCTCTAACACCTGGGCCTCATCACAATTTACGTTGTCTGTGACCGTCTCTTGTTTGTTTCGCGCAAATAAAGGGATTCTGAATGTCTGCGCTTCAATTGTGGGTGGGAGAAAGACCTCAAATCCCACCTTTGGCGATAGTGTTGCCTCCAGCCAGACTGTAGTAGAATCTAACGCTATAGCGAAGGTGTGGACCATAGCAGGAATCCTTAACCCATGAAAACTTCGAAATTTGCCGCTCCTCGCCAGGGACTGACCGGGGCAGTCTTCATGATTGGGCTGGCTATCCTGTTTGCCACCGACTGGATTTGGCCAGGGATTCTTGTCCTAGTCGGTGTAACCAGCCTGGTGGGAGCATACCTCGGGCGTTCGGAGCCGGGGCCAGATGACATTCCTTTGCGAGTAGATCAGCCGTTGGAGGGGGAGCAGCCGGCAGCCGTGCGGTATGCAGCGCAGTGTGCGTCTTGCGGGGCCGCGACCCCGCGTGAGCTTCGCGAAGGAACGTCTGCGGAACTGAACGCGGTTTGCAGCTTCTGCGGCTCCCCGCTGGCACAGGCAGAATGAATCGAGCACGTTTATTCGGTGTTGCCGTTCTGTCGGCGGCGGCGCTGTTCGTGGTCGGGACGCTGGTCTGGCGGACAGTTAGCGGCGACGTTGCCGGCCCGGGCGTGGCTGCCGCCCGCCCCGATGTCGTCCGGATTCGCGTGATCACGGCCCTTCCTGTGGAAAAGTGGGTGAGAAAGGCGGCTGACGAGTTCAGTGCAGCTAGCCACCGAACTGGGGGTGCGGCTGTCGATGTTGAAATCATTCCAATGGATGGCCTGGTCGCGCTCGGTAAGTGGGAGCGGAACGAGTTCGCTGCCCTGAAGTCGGAAGTACCCCTCGAAGGCCTGCCTCGTGATGAGTTGGAAACCCTCCAGAAGCTTCCTGCCGCGTGGATTGCAGATAGCCGCTATCTTGTAGAGTTTGCCAACGCCTCACTTCGAGATCGAATTGGTCAAGACCGGTTTCTAGGCGACGGCGAATATGGCATGAGGCCAGTGGCAAAAACGCTTCTTGTCTGGGGACTTTTTCGAAGCAGGGGGGTACCCTTGCTTGAGAATCTCGGTCCCATTTCCTGGTCGACAGTTCACAGAGCAGCCGTCGCGCCGACGGGTTGGAAGGAGTTGGGAGGCGATCCCGCCTGGGGCAATTTCAAGCTGGCTGTCTCCGTTTCCGGCAGAAGTGCTAGCGGGCTAGCGGCCATCGTCGCGGCGGCAGGCGAGTTCCATGGCAGAACGGAGATTTCGGTTGAAGACGTTTCGGACCCCAGGTTCGGGGACTGGCTGACCGAGACGACGATGGCGGCGACCAACTTCGGCGGTGGAGGCACAAGCGGTGCAGAAAGGGTGGCCTTGTTCGGCTACACTGCGGGTGACGGGGGGCAGTTCCTGGAAAGCGATCTGCTCCAGAATATGGAGGGAATCCAGTCGCGTTGGCGGGAGCCGATGGCTCTTCACTATCCGAGAGTGACGACCTGGTTTGACTTTCCTTTTGCGATCTGGACAGGTCCTGAGACTTCTGCGTTACAGAAAAATGCAGCGCTAGCATTCCAAGAGTTCTTACTCAGCGAAGCTCAACAGCACAAGGCGCTCGAATTCGGGTTGCGTCCAATCGATCCCGGGCTGCAAGTCGACGCCGCGGCGGGAAGTCTCTTTGAACGCTGGCAACGGTTGGGTGTCCAGAGGGAGGTCCTCACTACAGAGGAAATGAGCCCAGCCCATCAGGACGTCCTGTCTGCGCTCGCCCGCTGGCGGGATCTGAATGAAGGGCCATGAGCGAAATCCAGGATGGAAAAGAGCAAGAGCTCACAGAACCGACCATGGCGGAGCGTAAGCGAATACTCTCCCACCGGAATCTCTTAGCATTGGCGGCAGTGGGCTTTTTTCTGCTCTGTGCTTGCGGGTTGACGACGGTGCGAGCGGGAAACTGGATCGCCGACACACTGGCAGGGCGAGAGTCGACAGCATCCGGAAACGGTTTTGCGGTCCCTGTAGATTGGCCAGCCACGAGCGCAGAGTTGACGATAGCCGTGTCTCCGTCAATGGCAGGAACTTTGAGGGAACGGGCCAACAGTTTTAACAGCCAAGGGTTTCGTACGCCTGACGGCCAGCAGATGACGGTAGAGTTGGTTACGCGTTCCTCACGCGAGATGGTTGGCGAGTCGGTGAGGCAGCCAGCGTATCAGGCGGTCGCGCCGGACAGTTCACTTTGGCTTGAGTTGATCGATAGGCGATGGGCCCAGCTGTTTCCCGGGGAGCGCGGCAGACTGTCTGCGAGCCGGGTGGGGGAGTCGACCCTTTTTGCCGTCAGTCCTGTGGTCATTGCCGTAACTTTGGATGCGGCTCAGCAGTTGGGCTGGCCACAACAGTCGATAGGATGGAAAGCAGTCCAGGAACGGGCGGCTTCGCCGTCTGGGGCGTTCAAGTGGGGACATCCCGGCCCGAGTAGCACGCCCGGGATCGCGGCGACTTTGTCCAAATTCTATGCCGGCGCCGGCATTACGCGCGGACTGACAGAGGAGATCGCCAGGCTACCCGACGTCATCGCGTATTTTAAACGGGCGGAGAGAGACGCGTACGTTTTTGGTGCCGGTGCGCGGGCTGGGACAGCACGTTCACGTGAGGGAGGTGGGGAGAACGCAGCCGTCGGTGCAGACGAGGGACAATTGGACGCCTTCGTAACCCAAGAACAGGTGGTCATCGCCTGGAACTCCGGTTCTGACCAGGGTCTTGCATGGCTGTCAGGCCGGGAAAGTGCCGGGCAGTTCCTGCCAACTGGGCAGTTGGCGGCCGTCTACCCTCAAGAGGGGACCCTATGGGCTGATCATCCCCTGGCTTTGCTGGAATTAGATGGTCGCGCAGGCCCTGCCGTGACCCCGAATCAGCGAACCACGTATCGGGCGTTCATTGCGTTTCTTTTGGGTGAAGAGAGCCAGACGGCCCTGCTGGAGGCCGGGTTCAGACCGGTCGACCAGACTCTGGATCTGATGGCGGAGGGCAGCCCGTTTGCAGAGACGTTAACAGTGAATCCCCTCCTTCCGCAGACGCTCATGCAGCTGCCTCCTCGGCCGGTCCTGGAGATGGTGTTGGACGCCTGGCGCCTCTCGGTGCCTCCGTTAAACATATTGCTGGTTGTGGATACGAGCCAGTCGATGGGCGGGGGCAAGCTCGCCAGAACGAAAGCTGCACTGCAAGGATTCGTGGACCAGTTGCAGGGGGAACACGACAGAGTGGGGCTGGTGGAGTTTGGCTCCGGTGTTAAGCGTTTCGGGGCTCTGCAGCGGTTGGATGCTGAAGGTCGTGAGCGCATGTCCCTTTTGATCGAAGGTCTGGAGGCCGGCGGCTCCACAAAGCTCCTCGACGCCGTGTGGGCAGCGCATGGTGAGCTATCGGACCAGGCCGAAACCGATGCCACTTACGCGATTGTCGTGTTGACAGACGGTCGTGATAACGATAGCGAAAACCGGCTGCGCAGTTTGGAGCGGGCGATGGTTGGGACAGGCAATTCGGTTTCCATCCATACAGTGGCATTTGGGCGCGATGCTGACGAAAGATTGCTGGAGGAGCTGGCCCGCATCGGCGGAGGACAGTTCTACCGGGCGGATGAAACGACGATTGAAGAGGTGTACCGCCAGATCGCGAGATATTTTCAGATGAGGGGTTGACTGTGAGCCTAACTCACTGATATCCGGGAGTTTCGACTTTCAAGCATCCGATTGACGACAGTAGAGGTTCATCCGTGTACATCCCAGATTTGGGGTGGGAACAGTCTGACGGGGAATCAGTGCCAGCGGTGGCTGGCGTTGTTTACCGTCTTTGGGCGAGACGC
>JAPPKT010000454.1 GCA_028819675.1 Caldilineaceae bacterium
GCCGAATAGGCCCGACCGCCCAGAACTGCAGTAGTCAGTAGTCAGTGGTCAGAGACGGCGCTTATTCTGGCGGAAACCGGAATGGAACTGACCATGGCTAGGGTGCCTCCAGAGATATACGAAAGTTCACCCCCATTTTGGGATGCGCCCGAGGAAAGGAACTGGTTGACGCGGCGCGAATCTGAATGCTATACTCCTGCGTGCTTAGGCAATCAGTCCCCGTTTTCACCAGAGGGCAATTCTTAATCTGTCGAAAGTGCCCTAAACGCTTCTGGCCGGCGCGACACCGTCTCGTTCTCCATGCTCCTATTCTGCAGGGCGGACACACCCATCTTCCATTGAAAGAGCTAAAATGAAACTGTCGAAACAGCAGCTGAACCTGTTCCACGATTTTGGATTTCTGATCTTTCGCCAGCTACTGTCTGCGGAGGAGATGGCGCGGTACAGCCGTGAGTTCAACGCAGGGCTGGACTCCTGGATTGAGGGCGGACAGCATGACGGCAAGAGCCGCCACTACGCCTCGCTAATGGAGGAGAAGTCTCCATTCATCGCCGGGTTGGCCCACGATTCTCGTTTTGCCGACGTGGCCGAACAGTTGATGGGCAAGGATGTGCTGGCTATCGCGGTGGACGGGAACTACCATGTCAGTGACACGCACTGGCACCCCGATACAAGGTCGCTTGACTACATGGCCGTCAAGTTCTGCATCTATCCGGATCCACTTGAAGGGGATACGGGCGCCTTGCGGGTCATACCCGGCTCCCACCGCGATCCCTTTCACAGCCAGATCAGCCGCGAACCTGAGACCGCCTACAACATTGCCCAGGCCGAAGTGCCTGCCTTTACGTTCGAATCGCAGCCGGGCGATGTCCTAGTATTTAATGTCGCTCTCTGGCATGCTGCATTTGGTGGGGACAATCACCGGAGGCAGGGTGTGGTTGTCTACTATGAGGATCCGGACACGCCTGAGGCGACGGAAGCCATCCAGGAACAGATGCGAGGTAACCACAAGGCTTTCGCGCAGGCAGGCCGCCCTATGTACGGACCATACTGGCGTTCCATTGACGACGCCCGCCACCAACGCTGGCTTCGACGGTTGGGCGAGTTGGATGCTCTGGAGACACACTGAACAGGGAGGAAGCGCACAGTGATCAGCTCAGTAAATGTGATGGATCATATTTCGGTCACAGTGAGCGACATGGAACGCTCACTGGCGTTTTACCGTGACCTGCTGGGGATGGAACAGATTGAAACTCACCGGCTGGAAGGCGAGACGATTTCGAAGATGGCAGGTAAAGATGACGTGATCATGGAGGTTGTACGTCTGCAGGCGCCGGAATCGCCGGGGATGCTGCTCGACCTGCAAGAATACGTGCAGCCGGAGGGAAAGGTCTCGGACGGAAAGCTGGGAGATGTGGGCCACTCCCATATCTGTTTTGGCGTTCCGGACATGGCACAGGCCTACCAGGAACTGAAAGCGGAAGGGGTCAAGTTCGTATCCGAGCCTGTCAGTTTCGATCTCGGTTGGGCCGTTGTCCACGTGGTCTTCTTCGAGGATCCGGACGGCTACATTTTGGAACTGATGCAGGTTCCCTTCGAGACAAAAGACGGCGAGCATTGAGGCGAATGGTGTCAGGGAAATTCTGCGGGAGGTAGCCTATGCCGCGCTACAATCTTGACGGTCAGGTCGCGATTGTCACCGGGGCCGGGCGAGGCATCGGACGGGCCATAGCCCTGCGTTTGGCGCGCGAGGGCTGTTTGGTGACGGTTGCAGACCTGGATGGTGAAACGGCCGTGCAGGTGGCTGCCGAAATTCAGGAGATGGGCGGACAGTCCATTGCGCACCAGGCGGACGTGACCAGCAGAGAAGAGGTGGAGCGGATGGTGGGCGAGACCTGCGAGCAGTTGGGGCGCTTGCAGATTCTGGTGAACAACGCCGGCATTGGTGCGGTTGCGCCATTGCTGGAGACGGATGAGAAAACGTGGGATGCCCTGATGAACGTAAACGCCAAAAGCGTGTTGTTGTGCTCACAAGCAGGGGCGCGCCAGATGATCGAGCAGGGGGGCGGCGGGCGAATTATCAACAACGCATCGGGGGCGGGTAAAATCGCGCCTGGCAAAGGCATTCCTTTGGGAGCCTACGCCGCCAGCAAACATGCCGTTGTTGCGCTAACCAAGCAGATGGGATTGGAGCTTTCCGAGCACGGGATCCTGGTTAACTGTGTATGCGCCGGCATTGTCGATACGCCAATGTGGGATCTGATCGACCGCGAGACTGCGGCGCGCCGCGGGGTGGAGATCGGTACTGTAAAGGCGGAAGCGGTCGCCGGCATTCCCGTGGGCCGCATCCAGCAGCCGGAAGACGTTGCTAACGTGGTTGCTTTCCTGGCTTCTGACGACGCGAGTTACATGACCGGCCAGACGTACAACGTGAGCGGCGGTCTTCTTCCATATTGACCAAGGTGCATTCGGGATGGCACATCGTCTGCAAGGTAAAGTAGCGGCGATCACGGGCGCGGGCATGGGGTTGGGACAGGCGGTAGCCATGCTGTTCGCGAGCGAGGGCGCACGGGTCGTGGTAGGCGAGATTAACGAGGAGAAGGGCAAGGAAACGGTAGAGCTGATCCGGGCGAAGGGCGGAGAGGCAGCCGTTGTACAGATGGATGTGCGGCTACGGCAGGATGCGGAACGCCTGACGCGCGCCGCGGTCGAGGAATTCGGGCGGTTGGATGTTCTGGTCAACAACGTGGGCGTACAGATCAACAAGGATGTGGTCGACACCAGTGAAGACGAGTGGGATTTTGTCGTTGACACGAACCTGAAGAGCATGTTTCTGTGTTCGAAATACGCAGTTGCTCAGATGCGTCAGCAGGGCGGCGGCAACATCATTTGCATATCCTCGCTTTCGGGCCTGGTCGGCAACGGGCTGCAGGCATCGTATAACGCCAGCAAGCATGGCGTCATCGGCCTTGTGCGCTCTATGGCGGTCGACCACGCAGTTGACAACATTCGTGTGAATGCCGTCTGCCCCGGCTCGATGAACACGCCGCTGACAGAGACGATTCCGGAAGAAAAACTGGCGCCATACCGAGAAGCGAATTTGCTAAAACGATTTGCCGCGCCAAGCGAAATCGCTCCAGCTGCGCTTTTTCTGGCCAGCGATGAGGCCTCTTTCGTAACCGGCTCGGTACTTGTGGCCGACGGCGGCTTTACGACTCTTTAAGACTCTGACCAGTCAGAATCCAAACAAGGTGGGCGCCACAGCCTGCCACCATAGCGCAGGTGATCCCATTATGAAGCGATTGAACGTCATCTTTTTGCCCCATCCGGTCAAAGTCTCGATGTTTAATCCTTGGGGCATGGACGTGGTTAAGGCTGTCAGCCGCAACCACAACATGCATGTATTGGATTACGACAAACCGTTGGCGCCCCAGTTCGAAGGCATGGATGCAGTCATTGACCACGGCGGTTCGGCTGGAACGCGGGAGATGGTAGACGCCGCCACCGACGCGCGCCTGTGGCAGATCCTGGGGACGGGCTTCGATCACTTCGACCTGGATTACTGGAAGACAAAGGGCATTCCGGTGGCCAACTGCCCAGGCGCTTTCAGCGCGGTAGCGCTGGCCGAGACCGCGATGATGTTCATTCTGATGTTAACCCGCCGCTATCCGGAAGCGCGCACGCTTCTGGATGAGGGTGAGCTATACGAGCCGATGGGCCTGGAATTAGAAGGGCTGCAGCTGGGCATCATCGGCTTTGGGGCCAGCGGCATCGAGCTGGCACGCCGCGCGATGCCATTTGGGATGAAAATCGCGGCCATCGACATACGAGATGTCAGCGATGCGGAGCGGCAGGAGTTCGGCCTTGCGTTTGTGGGCACGCCCGACGACCTTGAAAAGGTGGTTGCCGAATCGGACATCCTTTCGCTTCACCTGCACCTGAACAGTGAGACCCACCATATCATCGACGCCCGTATGCTGGGGCTGATGAAGCCTACGGCCTACATCATAAACGTCGCACGCGGCGCGTTAATCGATGAACAAGCGCTGACTCAGGCACTGCTGGACGGCAAATTGGGGGGCGCCGGAATTGACGCGTATAGCCAGGAGCCCCCGGACCTCAGTTCACCTTTCTTCAATTTGCCGAACGTCATTGCGACGCCCCACACGGCTGGAGTCACTGACGGCACGTCTCGAAAACGAGCGCAGTGCGCCGCCGACAATGTGGACCGCGTAGCCGCCGGTCTCGAGCCGCTCTACCGCATCGACATAGATCAATAGCGCGAAACCATCAAACCCAAGTTGCAGTCCTATATAACCTCTGCAAGAAACCCGCGTCTGCCGAGTCTGAGGCAGGTTTTGCTATTCTGCAGCCCCAAAGTTAACTCCACAACGGAATGTCAGGAAGATTGTTGACCCGTCGCAGGTTCCTGCATTTGGTAGGGTCCGCGGCGCTAGCCGGCGTTGCGGGTCTTGGTTACGGGGGGCTGGTAGAACGAGCATGGGTCGACATTGAGCCGATTACAGTCAGCTTGCCGGGCCTAGCAGAACGACTCTCCGGCTTCCGCATCGCGCATCTCTCTGACATTCATCTCAGTCGTTTCACTACGGTCGAACAGTTGATGGCTGCAGTCACCCGTGTCAACGAATTGCAGCCCGACATTGTCGTCCTGACCGGCGATTACGTAGGACACGAGTCCCGCTTTGCCAACAGTCTAATCGAGCCGTTGCGCATGCTGGAGCCTCCTGCCTATGCGGTGTACGGCAACCACGATTTGTGGACCGATCGCGATGCTGTGGGAGCCGCTCTAGCCGAGACTCGGGTTACACTCCTGGTCAATCAGAACAGGGAAGCCGCGCCTGGGCTTATTGTCGCAGGACTGGACGACGCCTGGTCGGGACATCCCCGCCCGCATCTTGCACTGGCCGGTTCTCCGGCGGACTACACGAATATAATGCTCTGTCACGAACCCGACTACCTTGACACCATGCGAAGGGGAAATGTGCCGGTTGCCCTGCAGCTGAGCGGGCACAGTCACGGCGGGCAGGTCCGGTTGCCAACAACGCGCCCTGACGGCAAGGGTTTGGCGACGCGTGCGCCGCTACTGCCGCACATGGCAACCAAATACCCCATCGGGCACTACCAAGTTGGAAGTCACCAACTCTATACCAACCGAGGGCTGGGCGTCTGGCCTCTCCCCTTCCGTTTCAACTGCCGGCCGGAGCTCACGTTACATACTCTTCGGCCGGCTTGAAAGGTGGATGCAGTCTTACTGCATGTAAAGCGCTGCTGCGGCAAAATGGAGGTGCATTTCGGTTGAGTGTCTGCGTTTGAAATAGGGGCATAGCCTGTATCCGAACTATTTGACGCTGTGATTTCCCTATGCTAGACTTCCCGCGGGGCGGTGGAGGGTTCTAATCGGACGTAAAGGCCTAAGAAGTCGATTTGGCTGACTGTTCGGACCCCGCGGACCCTAAGAGGAGCTATGGATTCCAAACGAGTTCGAAACGGCATGATCTACTTCCTCTTGGTTGTAGCTCTTGGCGCGTTTCTCTATATCGTTCTAAGTAACCAGGGCAACAATATCTCGGCGACCGTTTCCATCGCTGAGATCGCGTCCCTGGTACGCGGCGGCAACGTTCAAGAAATTCACGTTGACGGTGACGAAGTATTCGCTTATTCGGGCGGCAAGCTGATTGGTTCGCGTAAAGAGACCGGAATCGGACTGGTTGAAACGCTTGAGAATTTAGGCGTCACCGAAGACCAGCTTGCCGCCGTCAATGTGCAGATCGAAGCCCCCAGCGGATGGGAGGTGTACGGTAGCATTCTGCTCGCCTTGTTGCCCATCTTGCTGATTGCGGTCTTTTTCATCTTCATTTTGCGGCAGGCCCAGGGCGCCGGCAATCAGGCCTTCAGCTTCAGCAAGAGCAAGGCGCGCATGTTCACGGGTGACAAACCTACCGTCAACTTCGGGGACGTGGCAGGCAACGAAGAGGCCCGACAGGACCTGGAGGAGGTGGTTGATTTCCTCAAAGAGCCGCAGAAGTTCGCGTCTCTCGGCGCCCGCATTCCCAAGGGCGTGTTGCTCGTGGGGCCGCCCGGAACCGGCAAGACGCTGATGGCGAAGGCGGTCTCCGGCGAAGCAGGTGTCCCTTTCTTCAACATAAGCGGCTCCGAGTTCGTGGAAATGTTCGTTGGCGTCGGGGCCAGCCGCGTTCGAGACCTGTTCGAACAGGCCAAGAAGAATTCTCCTTGCATCATTTTCATCGACGAGATCGACGCTGTGGGCCGACATCGGGGCGCGGGTCTGGGCGGCTCCCACGATGAACGTGAGCAGACTCTCAACCAGATCCTGGTTGAGATGGACGGCTTTGACACCGATGTAAACATAATCATCATCGCCGCAACCAACAGACCGGATATCCTGGATCCGGCGCTGTTGCGGCCCGGCCGCTTCGACCGGCGGGTAATGATGGATTCTCCCGACGTAAAGGGCCGGCGTCAGATCCTGGATGTCCACGTGAAAGGCAAGCCTCTGGCAACCGACATCGATTTGGAAGTGGTTGCCAAGCAGACGCCCGGGTTTGTGGGCGCCGACATCGAGAATCTGGTTAATGAAGCGGCGATTTTGGCTGCCCGCCGCAATCGACGTTCGATTGGCCTGGCTGAATTCCAGGAAGCGATCGAGCGAGTTATTGCCGGCCCGGAACGGCGCAGCCGGGTAATGTCTCCAAAGGAAAAGGAGATCATCGCCTATCATGAGGCCGGACACGCCGTGGCGATGCACGTGCTTCCCAGACATGACCCTGTACATAAGGTGACGATCGTTCCCAGGGGCATGGCAGGCGGCTATACGATGCCCTTACCGGAGGAAGAGTCCAACCTGAGCACAAGAGACAAGTTCCGCGATGAACTTGCGGCGCTCCTGGGGGGACGGGTCGCAGAGGAGATTCGCTTCGAGGATATCACAACCGGGGCCAGCAACGACCTGGAGCGCGTTACGAACATGGCGCGTTTGATGATTACCCAGTGGGGCATGAGCGAGACGCTAGGCCCGGTTCAATACGGTGAACGCGAAGAGATGGTATTTCTGGGGCGGGGCATCGCCGAGACTCGCAATTACAGCGACAAGGTTGCGCAGGAGATCGATGAAGAGGTTCGCAATCTGGTGGACGAGGCGCACCGCCGCTGCCACGAGATCCTGACCTCCTATGAGGACCGCCTTGACGCTGTGGCGGCGGCTCTGCTGGAGCAGGAAACTTTGCATGCTGCGGAGTTCGAGGCCATCATGCGCGGCGAAGACCCATTCCAATCGCTTGACGACATCGAGACAAGACAGACCAGCGGCACACCAACCTCTGAAAGGGACGGCAGCGAAAGGTCGCAGGAGGAGGATAGCCGTGACCAGGGACTGGACTTGAGCGGGGGGACATTGCCCGCACCGGCTTGACAGGGCCACTTCGCCCGTAACCAGACCAGCTTGACCCTGCTGTAGCCTGGCCTCGTCCAGTTGGGCGAGGTCTTCTCACATAGTTCACTCCTCTGACCCGTCAGATTGCAGGCACAGACTAAATCGTGTCCCGTCTGCTATATCACCTCGACCGTATGATCCTTGCCGGAACACCGGCCGTCCGCTGGATAGACGGCCTGCTTCTGGTCGTCGGCGCGATGGGCGGTTTTGGATTCGTACCCGGTCGATTCTTCACGACGGGACTATGCCTTGTGCTGTTCGTATCCTTCATCTGGCTTCGCCGTCACTGGCGCAGCCGGGACTACGTACAGTTTCGCGAATTGGCGACGCCTTCCGTCACGCCGCACCCTTTAGCCCCTAAGGACAGCGTGCCGATCCACGCCAGCGGCTACTTCTCGGTCGAGGAAAAGAGCGAACGATTTACCTGGTTACAAGGGTATTTCCGCACGTTCGCGACTCGGGAACACGCTGTCATCTGTCTCGTACAGCCGAAACGCTTTCTGCTGGCGGAGTGGCCCGAAAAAGATGTTGGCATGTGGTACGTTTTCTTCTTCCCCAAGTCTGTCCGCAATGTCCGCTACGGCATGGTAAGTTACGGAAACATGACACAGACTTGCCTGGCTATCGAACATGAGATTCTCATCCCCAAGAAAGGGCGCTTCAGTAGAGAACGTACGGTACAGGAAACTATTTTGCTGGCATCACCGACTGAAGAGGATACGCGCCGAATCCTGGCGGACCTTCTCCATGACAGGGAAGCCAAGAAAGAAGAGGTGACGGCGCCTGAGAAGCCCAGTCACCAGCCCGACCCGGCCCACAACGGACAGGTGAAGATTCCCATGGGTGAAACCCGCCGCCTGGACTGATTCAGTCAAGGGCCAGATAGTTCAACGCTGAGCATGACCTCGTCGCAAGCTGATCGCCCAACGTGGGATGAGTATTTCCTTCATATCGCCTTCACCGTGGCCACACGCAGCACCTGTGATCGTGCCCACGTGGGTGCAGTCATCGTCCGCGACAGACGCATCCTGACAACGGGCTACAACGGTGCGCCAACCGGGCTGCCCCACTGTGACGATGTCGGGCACCTGATGATAGACGGCCACTGCCTGCGTCCCCTTCACGCTGAACAGAACGCCATCATCCAAGCAGCGCTCCACGGCGTTGGCACTGCCGGCAGCATGATCTATGTGACCCACCAGCCTTGCATCACCTGCGCCAAGATGATCATCAATGCCGGTATAGAAAGGGTCGTTTACGTAGGCACCTACCCGGACGAGAACAGTCGTCTTTTCCTACAGGAGGCGGGCGTTTCACTGGTCCAGATGCCCGCGCCTGAACGTAGGATCCAAGGTTCCTAGTTGCTGATCAACCGTGCGGCCTGGGAGAAGGATGACCTCTGCCTTTGGCATTCGGTGGGACGATGGGACAAGCTGACCACACACCAACCGTGAGGTTTCCTCTCGCTATTTGAAGTGGAGCACTGGAATCGCGAGTCCTCTTCCCGTACGTTGTATACGACGTGACGGGCGGGTGCATCCCAGATTTGGGGTGGGAACAGTCTGGCGGGGAATCCATGACAGCGGTGGTTGAAACTGTTTACCGGCTGGTGGAGAGGGGCGGGGCAGGCGCCGGACCTGGCCTTATCGTGGGGTCCGTTAATTGGAGGGGGTGCGAGTGCAGGCACAAGGCCTGCCCCTACAGAGAATTGATGGGACAGGCGGGACGTGGTCTGGCTAGACACCTTCGATTAGGCACCCGTCACCAATATCGACACCCGGTCGACCAGGCATGTTGTAGGAGAGGGGGCGTTGG
>JAPPKT010000024.1 GCA_028819675.1 Caldilineaceae bacterium
GGGCTGAATCAACGCGACCCCCGTGCCGATGAGCGCCAGCGCGACGAGGAGCGATATTCTGGGAATCTGCTTTCTCAGTTCCTCCTTGAGGAGTGTAAAGGAGGAGTTCGGCGTTTCGGTACTGGGTTGCAGGCGCATTGGGTTCTCCCCGTGCTCAGCCAGTGGTGGAGACAGCCAGATCATCGTTGCTCCAGCACATGGTATCATGCGAGCTAAGAGGAGACCGACATGTCGGTTGGTGGTCCGATCTGCCCCAAACGTCATTCTCGGTTATACGGCGCCGATTTCGTCTTCGGCGGCCTCAAGCAAGCCCATGGCGCAGCCTCGCCGGCCGCTTCCCTAGGTTTTCCGGCTAGCTTCAGCAACTGCATAGCGCGGCCGGCCTAGCGTGCTGCTCTCCTCGCGATGTCAAAGTCGTGCCGAAAGGCCCTATGCGGCACCGCCGCGGCGGCTGTGGGAGAAGCCGTGAGAATTTTTTTGATGGGAGTCGGTGATGCGACACGCATGTCAGACATAAGGCATAAATGCTGCGCATCGGTGCCATTTGCGCGCGTGCCGCAGGCCCACACCCACGACCAAGACGACGTCACCGAACCCTGCACGTAGACAGGTAATAGAGAACGATGCGGAAGCAGCGCTACGAATTTGCGGTCATATGTAGATTGAGTTTACAAGGACGAACTCGACGACGGGTGTGTTCGACGTAAACCGACATTTGATAGCCGCGGCAAGCTCGTTAATCAACCTTGCAGCTTCCAGTTGACTCAATTGGATGATGCGCTGGACGTGTAGGCCGGGGCCGCGGCTGGGACCCGCTCCGGGCGGGTGGACTCGTGGCTTTATGGGCCTCGGTGCGCGTGTGAGTGATTTGGGGCGCGCGATTGGCTTTTCGAGACTTCGAGTCACGTGTCGGCGGGATTTGAAAATTTTCTGGAAAGGGAATTCTTGGCCCGAAATTTTAAGAAGGGGACCGATTCTCCAGAGAAAGCCAGTTCAGAATAGGCGGGCATGGTCCGGCACGGTTGGCGCGGCGCGTTTCAGATGCGGATGAGAAGGCTTGTGAAAGAAGAGCGAAGTGGGTGGAATTCAGGGCCCTTCTCCCGTTTCGCGGTCCAGCAGATGGAGCAATCTTATACAATATGGAAATTCTAAGCCGATGTATCCAACCTTACAGGTTGGTGACCGCGTGGAAACACGTGAGTCACCACTTCCCAATCCGATCCACCGACTAGGATCAAGATCGGCTCCGGCGTATTGTACCGAAGGGATCTTGCAACCCGGACCATCTGACGGATATCTGACGCGCTAGGTTGCGCTATCCCTCCGGGATGAAAATGCCATTCACCGAGGTAGTACTCTTGGGTAGTTTTCCAGAGAAAATCGAGTTGCGTCTGCAGGCCATAGGTGCCTCTACGGAAGCTGGCCCGCTTCCTGACAGAATCCTTTGGAGGGCCCCACACGCGGGTCACTATCGCCGTGTCGTGTGTTTCGTTGTACCGACCGACGAGCAGACCTCCGGTTTCCAGGGGCCCGGAGTCGCGGCATGTGCCTAGAAGAGTTTCCAACTGGTGAGAACCGAGATGGACCCGAAAACGACCATCGGAAGAGCACATAACCAAGCTAGAAAGTCGAGCGGGGCTCAGATACTCTACGCAACCCAACGAATATACCTTTCTCGTACTCCTGTTCAAATACGATGAGAGTTGGTTCACTCGGAGGATCGGCTATCGCAGATTCGATCGTCTTCGCAGCAGCCCCGGTCATCATCCAGGTGTCGTCGATCCGACCCGGCATTAGCGCATGCCAGCATCCGACACCGTCTCGCGGCAACTCGCCATTGTACCCCTCAATCTCTGATCGCAACCACGGATCGAGTTTACCGTTAAAGTCGTCGGCAGGAAATGTGTCTCCATGGGCGATGTATGTAAACAATCGCCTGAATTTCAGCCCCACGGAGACTGAGACAAATGTAACGGATCTTTCCCAAGGAAATCTTTTCAAATGCTCCGCGACCTTGTCGTCAGCCGAGCAATCGATGACGACATCAGCATTCAAGACCATATCGATGCCTTCCTGCTTTCGTGGAGGAAACGAAGCGTCTATGGATGATACGACCGAGTGGACTGCTGCGTCGTTTAGCCGGTCAGCTAAACTCGGTGACTTTGGTTTACCGATGTGGCTCACTCCCAGTGTGTGCCGAACCAGGTTTCCAGCTTGTAGGCAGTCATGGTCAATAATGGTCAAACGTTGGACCCCTGAACGAATCAAAATTTCTCCCAGAGCCGATCCCATCGCGCCGCCGCCGATGATTAGGATCGACTTGGACCGGAGTGAAGAAGCTATCCTGCCCCTGCCAGTAATTTCGTTTTTATGCCAGTTCTGAGTTTCGATCCATCTAATGGGCGCTTTGTCACCGAATAGTTGCTTTCGATCGCGCTTCCAATATCCTGGCTCAGACGACCGGAACCCGTTTACGCGTGCAGAAGTGAGTGGCGGGAGCAGGAGGGCGAGCCAGTGCGCCTGAACGTCAGGGCCCTGAACGCTTCTTGGAATAGGGAACCCGACCAACAGCAGTTGCTCCTTTCCGTCTCGGAGGTCTCTAACAGCGGACCTGAGTAGTTGATCAAAATTCGTTCCTAGTTTGTTACTACATCCCCGGAGTTCTCCCCAAGAGGTCGGAATTGCCCACGGATTCAACACGGGAATCCTGTCTAGCCATATCCAAGCCGCACGCCTGTTCGTTTCCTCTCCGAGAGGTTTAGCCCATGTGGACTTGATGTCGATTCGGGACCCACCCGCGCTGAATTCGTCCACAACAAAGATGAGTGGATTTTCCTGCAGGATTCTAACTTTCGCAGTTCCGCTGCGAGGGTGCTGCCTCTGCCAGTAGGGGAGGTTTTCAGGCCCCTCTGCGAAGATGATTCGTAACTCGGAGAGAGACGGGATGTATGGTAACTCGAAAAGCTCTCCGGGCTGAGCCAACTCACCTCGGGACGCCAAGCCTATCCACTCCTGCACGCGACTAACGTGCCACACAAGCCTGGCGTCAGGATCGAAAGGTTCGACGTCATAGGCTCGCCGGCCTAGAGTACGCAGGCTGGTATCAACACACAGCCGGCCGGATCGCCAAGGCAAGTCATCAGAGCCGACACTGTTGTGATTCTGGTGATTGAATGTCTGGATGAGTCCTCCAGCCTTTGCCGGATAGAAAACTACATCGCCGTAGGGATATATATCCTCGACATGAAGGAACCAGTTAGTTGCCTGCGGTATAGATTCTTCTGGGCGGACGCTGGCTGTAATCTTACAGTGCAGGAACCATATTCTCAGGTCTTGATGCCAGACGAAGTCGTCAAGCAGCGCAAACCCCGGCACAGATTCAAGAGCCCTGCGTCCTTGTCGCAGGGCTTCTGTTAAGGTTGGAGGAGGACTATGATTTAGGCGAATCTTCCCCCTCCGATGCGGGTCGGTTCTGTACGAGGGGTGAATGCGCCCGTTCGTGTTTTCGTTGGGGCTGGGAACTTGTCGCCGAACAACTCGCGCCACCGCGCCACGCTTTCGGACACATCGTCAGATTCCAGCGCTGATCTTGCGATCACGGAAGCCTCTTTGACTCTTTGGATGAACCGGGAAAAGTCGTCAGGAGACAAACGTTTTAGGACGTTATGCTCAGGCACGCCGCGATCCGGGACAAATGGTACAGTTCCTGCTTCAGCGTATGCGAAGAATCGGAAGACCATCTCGTCGAGTACAGTTGTAAACCCCGCCGCCAGTGATTCAATCCCGTCGGGACAACAATCGCCAACGAGATGCTCGAGCGGGTAGCTCTTGGGATACTCAAGTTCGGGATGGGCCGTCCTCCACCACCATTTGATCAATTTCACGATGTTGACGTAATGCCCGTTCGTGCTCCCGTTCTTGGTCGTGGTCCATCGGTACTGTTCGAGCGGATGGGTGCGCTGCCATTGATGACTGTCCCTGTCCGGAATGTAGAGTGGTTGCAACTTCCACGCCGGCTTTCCGTTGTCTGCCTTAAGGAACTCCGAAAGACCATCGGGCAGTGGATCAGTGATAGTCGCCAAGTCATCAAGGGAGAAGTATCCCTTGGCAAAATCAGTTTTCCAGATCTCTTCCTCGGAAGGAGCAGCAGCGATCACGATGTCCAACTTCAGATTGGACAGCTCAATACCGAGCGAACGCCCTTTCTTCTTCCACTTGCCTTCGTAATGCTTGTTCAGGAAGGATGTGAACTCGTCCATCACTTTGTCGGCCACAGGATAGTCTTCTCGGCGGAATCTGGTCACGATGACCAGGTCAACGTCCAGCTTATCGTCGCCCTGTGGGCGAATGGCTGTGGACCTTCGGTAGCTGCCCTGAAGAAACACGGTAATGATCTTGGGGCCGAGATAGTCGTCGCCAAGCAATCGTTCCCGTAGTCGGGTGTGGGCCTCCTGCAGGCTCTTAGTTTGTGCCTGGGTCGGTCTGATCTTGCTAAGAAAGTCGGTGAAATAGCTGTTCAATACCATTGTGTCACCTCACTCAGATGGTGGCAGGGGGTAACGACAGCGATTGTCGATACCGGATCGGTTGGTTGCTCTCAAACTCATGTTCATACAGTTGGATGGGCCCGAGGCTGCGTGCGAGCCTCCCCAGGAAAAACATCAATCCGTTAGGGGCCGCGCCAAACACATGCAGCGGACCCATAGCAGCATGTTGTGGACACTTCTCCCGCACTACGCTAACCACTTCCCGGGCCAGGTCCCAGGCGTGGTATCCGTCTGTGACTGAAGCAGGGCCTACATCCGGCTGCACGGTGAAAACCAGCATTCGGCCTATCTGCGGGAGGTGTCCTTGGACGTAATCCAACACTTCGGTACAGGCGTTATGGGTTACGGACAGGACGATACCAACATCGCAGCCTTCCTGGTTAACATCAAACTCGGATACTTTCCAGAGATTCTCGCGGCGGGCCACTGAATTGACTGGGATCTCCCAAACCGAACTTCCGCCCGCGGAGTTCTGAAGGAGCGATACCTCTACACCGGACTTTGGATCCAACTCGTACCCTGTCGTGAAGGCAATTGAACTGTGTGCGGAGAGTTGTAACTGGAAGCGTCCCAGCGGTACGATCGTCCCAGAAATGAACTCGTGGATCCTGGAGCCGACTTCGGTATTCCAGTATTCCGACGCAAGGATTTGCCTGCCGTCAAACAGGCTGACCATATCCAACAGGTGGTCTACTTCATCCTCCATGTGCTCAGCAAATCGGAGAAAGCTCCTGATACCGACCAATGGAGTGTCGTGGTCTATATCTGTTCCCATCCAAAGGTTCTCCTGTTCGCAAATGTTCTGAATGTCTTCCGCAGTGAACATGCGTCGACCTTCCGCGTGCAGACGCTCGATGAGACTGTCGTATTGGTTCGATCGTTTGCCACATTCGATGGGACAAAGCCCGACCGAAGCTAAATCGTCGCTCAGTGTTCTGGTCAATGCATCCAGACTAGGTGAGTTCACATAGAGGCGTAGGCACGCCAAGGTCCTTCTTAACTCGACCTCATCCACACCCAGATGGGCCGACCATTTCTGTCGAAGCCTCTTAAACCGCTTGGCGGAACCCGAATCGAATAGGGTGTCCAGCCTTATTTCGTTGTCCCGTCCACTTATCAATTTCGCTAATGCGTCGCTTTGAAGGACACCCCAAGTAGTCACGAAGTTGAATCGCCCGCACTGACTTCGAGTTGTAGTCGTCGTGACGGCTTCGTGGAGTCGCTGGAGGAGAGATGTTCGCTGGGAGTTCATAAATGACGGATCGATCATAGCGTCGCATGTGAGTGAACCCGCCTGATCAACATGCCACTTGAACTGGTAGTAGTCAGCCGAAATTGACTCTCCACGCGTATCCGGAATTGGCTCTGAATAGACGACAGAAATATCGTCAAAGTGCGGGATGTCGGCAATTTCGTATCCGACCTGCGCAACTTTCGTGTGACGTCGAAACAGGCGGCAAGCATAGCGCCAGAACATTCTCTCCTGATAAGTATCACCCTGCTGACGGGCAGAATTTCCTTTCACGATACCCTTTACCTCTGTGTGATGTCTGGTTTGAACTTTTCCATGTCAGTGTTCATCCGTATGTAAATTTTGGTGTACAGTGCTCCAGCCTCCTTACAAAATCGGAATGTAGTCTTACACACTCTGAGGCCAACAGGCCCGATTCGTACTCCGGAATCTGGAGTTGCCCTGCAGAAAATCAGGAAGTATGATAGCAACCACACATCGAGCCCCCCGATACCATAATCTAAGTATACATTCGAAATATCAACACACCAAATCCATGAGGGGGGAGATCATGTCGCACTCGGATACTGTGGGCCGAAGAATCAATCGCGCACGGACCGAAAGGGGCTTTACTCTGGAAGGCTTGGCAGATTTAGCGGGTCTGTCGAAGAGTTTTCTTTGGGAGGTTGAGCAAGATCGTTCTGGAATCAGCTGCGGGCGGCTGCTTGAAGTCGCCAACGCTCTCGGTGTTTCAGTGGACTATCTCCTCAGGGGAGAACCTGTACCCAAAGAGTACGAGCCGCAGTCCATCGAAGTACCTCAAGATCTTGGAGAGGTCGCCGAGGAACTGGGCCTTGGCTACCGACAAACGATGCTGCTGATGGACATAGACCGTTCGCTTGTTGCGCGACGCGTCAGCAGGACCCACGGCGTGAAGAGCAAGGAAGAATGGAGGTCCTTATACGAAGCCGTGAGCGATTTTCTGGAAGAATCTAGTGAGCGGAGCCATGTTTAACAGAATTGTTGTGTTAGACGATGACCCGCAGGCGCTGAAGTGTATCCGGAATGCTCTCACGAGAGCGGGCTCACTGCGATAAGGATCAGAAATCCAGACAGGTGTTCAGCCTGATAGAGGAGACCAAGTCGGACCCGGTTCAGTTTGGCTTGATGCTATTCTGGGAGGGAGGAAGCGGGGGATTCCTGCGCCGCGAGATTATGCCTTACGCACCTGTCGTCTAGTATGACCCGCGCAACTCAAGACCGGCAAACTGATAATAGCAGCGAAATTCGGCATGCGGGAAGGCACGAACACGGCGAAGACGGTCCTGAAACGGTGACCTGGTATCCTGAGCGACCATTTCACCAGGGTATGGCTGTGGGATGAGTGATCCGGTCGCGATGGCTGCCAATACAGGCATAGGCTTTGCAATGAAGAAAGGGTCTGTGCGCCATCCAGTGCCAGTTCTTCGATCTCCACCGCCCTGTGTCCAAGAAAAGCTATCTCTTCCTTCATGTCGGTGTCGGCATCTAATGCGGTACGTTCGTGTGTGTCCGTACCGTCTCCCTATGAGTGTATAAGGCTGTGATTCCCCTATGAAAAAGCGTCTCATCCCGCAGAAGAGAATGGATCGATCTCGGCTCATTGCCTGAAACCGGGTCACGTGTCGGCGAAAATTAAAAGTTTTTCGAAGGGCATTTTTCCCGGATGCGGTGCTCTCGGCGATGCGCTGCGAAGTGGCCATTGCCCCACATGTAACCCCTCATGAAGCCCCACATGTGAGACGACTCGTTGCAGCCTTGCAGGGAGAGATGAGCCGGGCCGAGCTCATGGCTGTTCTGGAGTTAGCAGACTGGAGTCATTTCCTCAAGACCTACTTACACCCCAGCCTTGATGCGGGCCTGATAGAGATGACACTACCGCAGAGTCCCAGGAGCAGGAATCAACAATTTCGGTTGACCGTTTTGGGCAGGGCGGCGGCGGCGCTGGTCTGGGATGACATCCGCGGTGGGACGACGGGTCCGGCCGTCTCACGGCGCGGCGCTCAAAAACCGATACCATCCCGCGCGCGATCTATCTGACACCGGTTGTGATGGCGCACCTCGATTCGACCCGGCCTGATGTGAGATCGGTTCGGCTTAGCTGTCAACATTCTGCTTTGATTGGGACGGAAGCTGACGCGTAGTGCGGTAGTCAGACCACTTCTTCCGGGTCAAACAGGCGGCGGTATTCGGCGATGGCGTAACGGTCGGTCATGCCGGCGATGTGATCGCAGACGACGCGGTGGAGATCACGGCCGGCTTCGGTAATGATTCTCTGCGTTTGCGGCGGCAGGAGCGCCGGCTCGTCGATAAATGACGAGAAGAGGGAACGGACGATCAGATCGGCTCTGGCCTGCATCCGCATCACGCGATGGTGCCTGTACAGGTAGTCATACAGAAAACGCCTCAGCTCACGGTTCTCCTCCTCCACCTCTGCCGAATAGCTGGCCATATTGTCCCCCTGCGAGCGCAGATCGGCCAGGTCCCGCACGCCCGCGGCCTCGATGTTTGTCTCGGTCGCCTGGATAACGTCGCCGATCTCGGTGTCAACCAGCTTGCGAATGAACCGGTTGAGTTCCAGCGGCTCCCCCAGATCGATCGACGACGCCGTCTCGCCCAGTGAATCGAGCACGCGCCGGCTGATCCCGAGTTCCTGAAACTCTCTCGGCGGCAGCATGCCGGCCCGCAGACCGTCATCGGCATCACTGGTGGTGTAGGCGATCTCGTCGGCCAGATTGCTCAGCTGACACTCCAGCGTGCCCCTTTCATCCGGGTTGTAATCCCTGGCATCGGCGTCGTCGTGTTCGGTATCGTGCTTGACAACGCCTTCACGAACCTCATACGTCAGGTTGAAGCCCGGAAAACCGGGGTAGCGCCTTTCCAGCTTGGTGATGATGCGGTAGGTCTGTTTCTGGTGGTGGTAGCCGCCGCGACCCGCATCAACTCATCCATTCTCCATTCGCCCCGGTGGCCGAAGGGAGAATGGCCCAGGTCATGGCACAGGCAGATCGCCTCGGTCAGGTCTTCGTTGCAGGAAAGGGCGCGGGCCAGCGTGCGCCCGAGTTGCGCGACCTCGGTCGTGTGGGTGAGTCGGTTGCGGTAGTTGTCGCCTTCATTGTAGACGAAGACCTGCGTCTTGTACTAGAGACGACGAAAGGCGGTCGTATGGACGATCCGGTCGCGGTCCCGCTGGTAGATAGTGCGATACGGGTGTTCGGCGGCCGCATAGGCCCGGCCGCGGCTGTCGCAGCTGCGCATCGCGTAGGCAGCCAAGTCCCGACTTTCCCGCTGCTCCAATGTCTCTCTCGTTACAGGCAGTTCATCGGCAGCTTCGCTTCCTGCCGATCCTGCTCCCTGCTCCTTCACGCCGACGCCCCCGAATAATATCGGATTCCCAGACGCCAGAACCACCGGGACAAC
>JAPPKT010000329.1 GCA_028819675.1 Caldilineaceae bacterium
CGTTTCAGGGCGGATGTTTCGGACGCGGGTTCGATTCCCGCCATCTCCACCAGTGAAGAGGGGCGCAAGAGGGAAGAGCGTCGCGATGAGGAAGGCGATCCGGAATCTGTCCCGGATCGCCTTTTGATTTGCGCCACCAGGACGAGCAGCTAATCGCCTTTGGACTGACAATAGAGACGGGCCATGAACAGAGAGAGCATTCTGGATTTGCTCAGGGAACACAAGCCTACTCTGGCGAAGCGCTTTGGCGTCGTTGAACTCGCTCTCTTCGGGTCGGCTGCGCGCGACCGGGCTGAGAAGGATAGCGACGTGGACATTCTAGTACATTTTAACGGACCTGCGACATCGAAGCGATACTTCGGTGTTCAGTTTTACATTGAAGACTTGCTGGGCCGCCCCGTCGACTTGGTAACTTCAAAGGCGTTGCGGAAGGAACTGCGTCCCTATGTGGAACGTGAGGCTATCGATGTGTGAGGCCGAGTGCGAAGGGCGCCACTGGCGGCTCTACGTCCAGGATATGTGCGAATTCAGCGAAAAGGTCCTTACCTACACAAATGGTCTGGATTTGGATGCGTTCATTGACGATAGCTTGATCTATGACGCTACTCTCCGCAACATTGAACTCATCGGTGAGGCGGCAACCCATGTGCCAAGCGAAGTGCGCGAGGCACATCCAGAGATACAGTGGCGCCAGATAATCGGGACGCGCAACCAGGTCGCGCACGCGTATTTGGGACTGGACAACGACGTTATCTGGGACATCATTCTTACCGATATCCCCGACCTCTTGCCCGCGCTGCGAAATCTATTGAATACAACTGACTAGGAAGGTGCGTAGTCGGTTAAGGGAATTGTGAAGAGGTAGAAAGAAACGCCCCCCGCTTCGGAAGACGTCGACCCGGTGACCCACTCGTTGTAGTAGCAATTGAGAAATACCCTTTGCGGCGGGATTGCGCCGGAATCCACTTGTCAGGAGTCACCGTATTTCATCCACAACCACTTCCTTCAGAAACGGACCAACCAGTAGATTTCCTCTGCGGTGAAGAACCAGGGATCTTAGCCGCAACTATCTGGGACTCTCATCCAGTTAATTCTGCCAACACCAGGATCGTTTGCTCAACTCTTTAACTCTAGGTAAGCGATCTCCTCCTCGGACAGCTTGATCTCGGATGCTTCCACATTAACGCGAACCTCATCGGTGTTACGCGCGCCTGACAGGGCGTGGATGCCATCGGGCTGGTTGTAGACGTAGGCCAGGGCGATGTGGGGCACGCTGACGCCCTTGTCGGCGGCCAGTTCCTGCACGCGGTCGTGGCGCTTGAAGTTCCCCTCTTCGCAGTAGACCTTGACGGCAAGCTGATCATACCACTCGGTGAAAGTGTCCAGGTTGTCGCGGCGGAAGCGGCCGCTGAAAAAGCCGCCGGCCAGACTGGACCAGACAAATAGCGTTACACCGTTCTCGCGGCACCAGGCGCGCGCGGCCTCACCAGCCGGCCCGCTGATGCTGATGCAGTCTCGCCAGGGCGGTTCGATCTGGACGGCGAGGCTGAACTGGGGACTGCTGGCGACGAAGGGGGTCAGGCCGTGCGCGGCGGCATATTCGTTGGCCTCTCGCAGGCGCTCGGCGCTCCAGTTAGAGCCGCCGTAGGCGTCGATCTGGCCGGCCTCCTTGGCAGCGTGGAGCGTTTCTACGATGGGGCCGACCGGCTCTTCAGGGTCGTCGCGGTGCAGGACGTAGAGGTCGATGCTGTCCACTTTGAAGCGGGCGAGGCTGTCGTGGAGGTCGGACTGGATATCGTATGGCGTGACCCGTTTGCGGTCCTGGCTGTGGTGGGCGCCCTTGCCGAGGATGACGATCTCGTCGCGCAGGCCGCGTTCGTTGATCCATTGACCGACTGCGCGTTCATTGTCGCCGCCGCCATAGCCGTGGGCAGTGTCAAGGCAGTTTCCGCCGGCAGCGTAAAAGGCGTCGAGCACGGGGAAGGCGGTGTCGAGGGTCTTGGTATTTATCCACATCGTTCCCAGGACGAGGCGGGAGACGGGTTTGTCGATGCCGGGGATTTTGGAATAGAGCATGTAGGGTACTCCTGAGTGATTGAGGCTCAAAAGAGCGCCGCTATGACGCTGGTGGTTTTCGATGTTGTCGTAGGCTAATTCTACTCTACTTTTTCTATAGGACAGTTACATTCGACTGTGCATTTCAATGCGAAGACTCCGACGAAATACAGCCCTGTGGGCGTTCTGGTCGGTGTGACGCTGTCACGGTCGCCTGTCAGTGGGTTGAGTCTCTTCCAGGCGCAGGATGAGCTTGGCGATCCTTCTCTCTTCTGTGGACCCACGGCGATATCCCTGCCCTAGATACACATGCCGACGGGTACAGACTTAGGTAGTTCGACTCGTGCTGGAAGGAAACAGAGCGGCGACAGTTTGCAGGTTGTTGAGAAGATTTGATCGCTGGCCAAGACTTTCACGTAGAAAAGGCCTTGATGCGAAGCTAGATCAGTTGTGCTCTCTGTATGATCATCCAAGTTGTTCAGCCTCTAACACGTACAAGACTGGTCCTTCGCCGCCTACCCTACATTGTGCACAGATGATCGCGTCGAATCTCGACAGCCTATTCTCCGCTAAGCAGGACGGCGATGGGATTCACCGCATCGCTGTGCAAGCAGAATGTCAGCCAAGTGAAAGGGACGGCAAAGGAGCGGCTGAGTCGATCTTTCTCGACTCGCTTCCAGCCGGCCGGATTCTACACAGCGGGCCCAGCAGAGGGCTTTTCCGATTGCGCCGATGCGTATCCAAGGGCCGCGATCAGCAAGACAAGCACAGAAATAGCCATTGGCCTGAACCGCCTACACTGCATCATTTCTGCTCCTCAATTGTTGTGAATCGGCACTGCTATATCCACAATTGGTTTCTGTGTTGACAGGCGATCTGAATCGAGTCTGCGGCTCTCAGACACGCGTTTTGCTGTTAACCCGACTCTGAAAGACCTTTCAGACCGTTTGCTCTTTCGCCCACCCATTGGCCTGCCAAGGGAACGCTCGCGCTGACTTCCTGACCGCCAGCTCTCGAGCCCTTCCTATTAAGGAATCTCCTGAGCGATGAATGTTGCGTTCGGCCATTGCCGGAAGTGCTTTGACAGTCCTGGGGAGTCCTTTGACCGCTTCCGCAAAGGCGGAATGAACTGGCAATTGCTGTCTTGCCAAAACAGGCCACCACCCCTTGGCCAATTTGACACCTTTGGCTCCCATGAAGGCGAGAGAAGCGGCCTGAAGCACAAACAAGACCGGCGCTAATATAGGGATGAGGAAAGGGAAGAGCAGGGCGAGGCCGACAATTAAGCCGGTCGTGACGAACGCCCCGCCACCTGCTATAACGCCCGTCTGCAGGACCTTATGTACCAACTCGCGTCTTGAGAGCTTGCCTTCCACATGGTCCAGTCCGTACTCCAGACAAGCAAGAGTGCCGCCAACGACTGCGGCGACTGTTGCGCCTCTGACCATACCGCTTGCGGACTGCGTAACGGCAGCGCGCAAGGCATCAGACCGAATTACAGCCCTAGCGTGGGCTATGTCGGCCAAACTCATTGGCTCCGGCCCTAGGAAATGGTTCTTCGCGGAGGACCACCAGATCGCGTTGTCCGCCGTCGACGGTCCTCCCTTTGATTTGGGGAAAACGTGGGACCAGTCCTTGCCCTGGTGAAACTTCCACAGCGCTTTCGGCCCGCCGGCGCGTATTTGGGCAGGGATGGTCTCCCAGACCTGCTGGGCCTGTAGCAGATTCTTTTCTTCGCTCCCTGCCATCTGATACTTCACTTTCAGTACCTCAGGCAGATTATTGAATGTGAGATTTTGCGCAAAGGCATAAAGGAATTGACGCGCTACCCACGTCGTCCCCACACTTGGCGACAGGAATTCGATGTGTGACGCCTCGAACCACTTGCCTTTGTCGCCGTTCCCTTGTTGGACGAATTGTTGCTTTTCTTGACCATGCCGGCGTCGAAGCCGATACCTAACGCCGTAGCTGTAGCCACGCCTCTCCCCGAAGCTTTGGACACGTCGGTCACCGTAACTACGGATACTTTGGTCGCTGTTGCGGTATCCTCGTCGGGCCCCGTAGCTCCAGACCCGTCTCTTGCGGTACCTGGAATCCACCTGGCTGGAATGGCTGTGAACGCGTCGGTGGCCCTGGTGACTTTTGGTGCCATACGATAGACCGTAAGAGCGCCTACTTCGATTCTTTCTGACGTTGCAATTCTCATGTCTTACCTGAGTTTCGGGCCCACGGGGAGTTGCAGGAGAAGACATGAGAGGTGAGATAGCGGTTATCCAATTCAAGAACTTATCCACCTTAGCGGCTTCAAGCTGGAGTGCGCGTAGGGGGAAAGAGACAGTTCTGGCAGCAGCCCTTAGGCGTTGGCGGCGTGCATTGGCAGCTTTGGCGGCACCACGGTGGAGGCCACGATAGTGGAAAGTTGCTTCTTTGCTCATTGTTGGCTCCCATCTCCGTGGACATCAATCATGACTAGCTAAGAATAACAGATGCGACTCGCGTTCTAACAGGTCTAGCTTCCCAAACTTAGCGCTTTAAACTCCTCAACCTGCCCGCGGATAGCGCGTTCGGTGGGAAGACGCTCGATGCTGGAGGCGCCGAAGAAGCCAGCGATACCGGGCATCATCTGAAGGGCGGTGCCGACGTTTTCGGGCTCGTCGAAGGGGCCGCCGTGGCAGATGACGATTTGACCGGGATTGACCGCGCGACCGGCGGCAGCCATTTCCTGCACTTTGTCGACTGCTTCCTCTAACGTGTAGGCAACGGCGGCGCCGATGGTGCCTGCAGTGGTGAGGCCGACGTGGGCGACGAGCAGGTCGGCGCCGGCTTCGGCCATGGCGGTGGCCTCCTCCGGTGTGAAGACGTAGGGGGCTGTGAACATGTCCAGCTGATGGGCGATGGCGATTGCCTCGACCTCTTTGTCGTAGCCCATGCCGGTGCCTTCCAGATTCTCACGGAACGTCCCGTCAAGGAGACCGACGGTGGGGAAGTTCTGCACACCGCTAAAGCCAATTTCTTTGAGCTGCTTGAGAAAGACGTGCTTGAGGCGGAAGGGATCTGTGCCGCAGACGCCGGCCAGGACCGGTGTATCTTGCACGACCGGGAGCACTTCGGCCGCCATTTCGACGACGATACCGTTGGCGTCGCCGTAGGGCATCATTCCGGAGAGCGAGCCGCGGCCGGCCATACGGAAGCGGCCGGAATTATAGATGATGATAAGGTCGGCGCCGCCGGCTTCGGCAAACTTGGCCGAGATGCCGGTGCCGGCGCCGCAGCCGACAATGGGCCTTCCGGCGGCCTGCTGGGCCCGGAGGCGGGCGATAATCTCCTGTCTTGGGATCGACATCTGGAATGCTCCTTGGACAGTTCGTAGAGCGTATCTGGTGTAAGGTAAAACGCCGCGAAGGGGGATCCGTTAGGATTCCTCCTGCAGCATCTCCAGCAGCAGAGAGACTGCTTTCTCGGCAAACTCAGGATCGTTGATATTGGCGTCCATCTCGATCAGGGGGATTTCGGCGCGCAGATCGCCTTTGAGGGCATCGTAGCAAGCCTGATCGGCGCTTGGGTCCCAGAAGCGGTCGCCATCGCTGTCCAACATAGAGACGCCTCCGAGGGGGATCAGCACGGATACCTTGCCGGCCTGGCCGGTGTTGGCGGCCGCGGCCAGCATTGCCCCCATTTGCTTGTTTTCCTCCTCATTGGTACGCAGGAGAGTAACTTCCGGGTTCCACTCGTAGAGGGTCCGCTCGCGGTAGTGGTCGGGCACGGTCTCGATGCCGCCGAAGTTGGCCATGTCTACACAGCCAGGGACGATGACGGTGGGGACGCCCTGCCGGGGTGCAGCCTGGACTCGGTCCGGCCCGGCGCTGAAGACACCGTCGCAGATTTCGTCGGCCAGCTCGGTGGTGGTCATGTCAAGGCAGCCGGCGATGTAGCCGTCGCGAATCAGGTCTTCCATTGTGCGTCCGCCGCTGCCGGTGGCGTGGAAGACGAGAACTTCGTAACCTTCGGCTTCCAGCAGTTCGCGGGCGTGGTCGACGGCGGCGGTCGTGTTTCCGAACATGGAGGCGGCAATGAGGGGCCGCTCGTCGGCGGTGGCCTCGGCTTCGGTTTTCACCATGCCGGCAATGGCGCCGGCCGCATTGGCGTAGATAGCGCGGCTGAGGCGGTTGATGCCGGCCACGTCGACGACGGAGGGCATGAAGGTAATGTCTTTGCTGCCGGCATAGGCGCTGACATCGCCGCCGCCAACGGTGGAGACCATCACTTTGGGCACGCCGACCGGCAGCGTGCGCATGGCGGCAGTGGCGATCGATGTGCCGCCGCTGCCGCCCATCCCGAGAATGCCGTCGAAACGGCCCTCGCCATAGAGACGCTCGACGACTGTGGCGAGACCCTGTGCCATGGTCCGCATCGCTTCATCCTTATGCGTGCCTGAGGCCAGGTATGCCAGATCGCCGCCGGCTGCGGCGGCAACTTCGGCGCGAGCGACTTCGGGCTCGAAGGCCGGCTGGCCCATCACGCCAAAGTCGACTACGAGTGTTTGCAGACCGGCAGCCTCGATCAGTTCCTTTACAAATGCGTACTCAGCGCCCTTGGTGTCCAGCGCGCCGACGAGAAGAACGGTCCCGGACATGACATTCCTCCTGTGATCTTGGGAAACTGGGCCTCTGGCGGTGGGGATTTCAGATCGTATGTCGTTTTTCGTATTGTCTAAGACAAGATCCCGGGTGCTCGGTCTTGCTGATAGAAGGCTTTCACGAAGCGGATGGAACAGAAAAAGACAAGGTTGACGCGGCGAGAAGCAAGACGAGGGGGTCAAGGCAAGTGAAGGGGAACCGTTCACCTCTTGCTACGCGCAACGTGTTTCACAATTTCAGGCCGAGTGGGACCTCTCTTCCTCCTCCTGGGCCTGGCGCAGAAACTCCTGCACCTTTACCGGTAGGCCGGTGTGACTGCTCTCAATGGCGGCAAAGATCAGGGCGACCGACTGCAGGTTGGCCTCGACATTGGTCTCCATGGGCGGGCCGCCGTCCAGCCAGTCCAGGAACTGGGCGATGAGCCACTCGTTTCGCCACTTGGACTGCTCCATGAGTTGGACTTCCTCGCCCTGGCCTTCGCGGCCGTACTGCCGCGGCTCGTAGGGGTACCGCTCGATGCGGCGGCTGTCCATGATCAGGGTTTCGTTTTCGCATTCGGCGCGGAAGTACTCTTGCGACCAACCGTTGAAGCCGCAGGCGTTGGTCTTTGCCCCTTCGTAGAAGGCGCGAGTTCCGTTCTCGAAGGTCATCATGACGTGGCCCTGCGAACCGGTATTGTATTCGCCCCATGTCGGGTTCCAGGTCTGGGCATAGATGGTGTCGCATTTGGAGTCGGCGAGATCGGCGATGATGTCGAGGTGATGGACGGACCCTTCGATCATAAGGGTCTCTTCCATGGTGTGGCGGAAGTGGGCACCCCAGTCACCGAAGTTACGCAGCCCGCAAGTGAAACGGCAGATGATGTAGTCGATGGTGCCGGCCCGGCCGGAACGGAGCTCGCGGCGCAGTGTGGTCTTGTCCTGGTCGAAACGGTGGCTCATGGTCACGCCCATTTTCTTGCCTGCCCGCTTCACTTTGGCGGCGATACGAACTGAGCCCTCGAGCGTATCGGCGATCGGCTTTTCGGATATGATGTGCATGTCGTGGGCGAGGGCGACGTCGACGACGGACTCATGGAAAGCGGGAGGGACGACCACCGTACAGAAGTCGGCCGGGTTTTCGTCGAAGGCGCGCTCTATGTCGGTGTAGCACTTTTCGGGCGGAAGTCCCAGATGTTGTTGGGCGTTGATGAGGACGTCCGGGTTGACATCGACTGCGGCCACAGGCTCGATGCGGCCGTCGGCAATATTGGGGGGCAGGAAGCGAGAACACCAGCCGTTGCCCTGTCCGCCGGTGCCGACCTGGATCATGCGGTACTTGTTGGTCATTGGGAGAATCCTGTCTGCGTGGTCTTGTTGCTATTGTCTCGATTCCAGGGCTTTAGCGCAGCGAACTCCATGGCTCTTCTTCAAATACGTCGACAAGGGCGTAGCCTTCCTCGCCGATACAGGGGCCGAGGATGGCCAGCAGTTTGGCGGGGCTGCCGGAGTCGTTGAAGGAGGCGTGGACAACGTCGGCGCCGATGAATGCGGAGTCACCGGTGGAGAGCAGCTGCTTTTCCTGCTCGATCCACTGTTCAATTGTGCCTTCGATGACGTAGATCACTTCCTCCTGGTCAGGGTGTTTGTGAAAGGCATGGCCCTGTCCGGTTTCCAGCGTCACTTCGATGACAACCAGATCGCGGGCTGCGGTCGTGGCGGGGCGGCTGGCCCAACCCATTACGCCCCAATCCATCTGATCTCGCTCCATAGTTGAGGCAGTGATAAACTTACCATTCATTGTCAATACTCCTGTGAGATGGGCCTTTAGGATGGTCGCGGAAGGAAGAGTCCATCAGATGAGGTTGAACCTGTTTGAAGGGCTGGCAGTCGCCGTGGATTTTGCTTTGCAAGTATACCATAGGGGTGGTGTGCCGCAACGAAAGCCAGACCCAGCCATGTATATGGAGAGAGAAATATGTCCTCACAGAGAAGAGCGCATTGGAAAGAGAAGCTAGGCGAGTCCCGCGAGGCGTTACTGTCGCTACTCGACGGCCTCACGCCGGAGCAGTGGAATGCGACCGTGTATTCCGAGGGGGCCAGTTGGACGGTGGCTACTGTCCTCGCGCATCTGGTCGAGAGCGAACGGGGCATGAGCATCCACGTTCACAAGATTCGCAAGGGCGAGTCCACGATCCCGGATGATTTCGACCTTGAGCGCTGGAACGCCGGCCTTACCCGGCGAACTGGGGACATCTCGACGGGAGAACTGATGGCCAATGCGGCCGCCACCCGTGCCAAGACGCTGGAGGTGATTGATTCACTTGAGGACAGCGATTGGGAGCTGACCGGGCGGCACCCTTCTCGAGGCGAGATCACTGTTGACCAGTATTACGAGACGATTTATGTCCATGAGTTGGGCCATTTGGAGGATATTCGCGCGGCGGTCGACTTGAGAGGATGTAAATGAGTGTAGCGAACGGTATGCGACCCATACATCCCGGCGAGATGCTAGAGGAAGAGTTGGAAGAGCTTGGCATTTCGGCTGAGGCGCTGGCAAGCGCAC
>JAPPKT010000442.1 GCA_028819675.1 Caldilineaceae bacterium
GTGAATCGCTGCCGACGGCTGAGATTGCGGCACAGAACTGGAATGACATCGGCATTTGCACAACGGTCAAGCAGCTGGAGCAGAACCTGTTCCTGACCCAGGCGGCAGCCAACGAGACGCAAGCGATGGTCTGGTGGGCGCACTATCCACGCTGGCCGTGGCACGAGTCCGGCGACTATATCGGACGGGCGTGGCAGCGCCACTATGCCCCGTTGTGGATGGCGTGGTTTGACTGGAATGTCGGAGGCGGAAAGGAAGCATCGGACAACCCGGACGAGACCGATCCTCTGGTCGTGGGTGTCGAACCGCCGCAGACCTACAAGGACTTGCGGAGGCTACAGACCGAGCTTTTCGCTACGTCGGATGCATCAGAGCACGAGAGGATTTGGGGTGAGATGATCGCGATCTTCCGTGACAACCACTTCTGGATTTCCGCGTCCGACCCGTTGAAGAATCCTCTGGTCGTAAGCGCGGGACTTGGAAACGTGGCCAAGAGAGGATTCCAGATCCAGTCTGCCAACGAGGCAGAGTTCTACTTCTGGCAGGATGAGAGCCGACGCTGATTTCGGCATATGGAATGACCGGGGGGGCGGGCGCGGCCCGCCCCCCGAACCACCGCCACGATTCGGGCAATACGCACGACGGAAATTCGTAGCACCAGCAGGTTTCTTGAGTTCTCCCCACAGGTACTGACAGGGAAGGGAGTCAATGCTTACACAGTACATTGGCAGACGACTTCTGCTGTTAATCCCGTTGATCTTACTCATCTCCGTCATATCGTTCGTACTGATCCAACTGCCGCCGGGGGACATTCTGAACATGGAGGTCCTGCGACTGCGGTCGGCGGGTACGCAGGTATCCGAGGAGGAGGTCGAGGCGTTGCGGCAACTTTACGGGCTGGACAAGTCGATGCCGGAACAGTACTGGCTTTGGATAACAAACATCCTGTTCAAAGGCAATTTCGGGACTTCGTTCACCTACGTCAAGTCGGTAAGCGAGATCCTGGCGGCACGCGTTCCTCTGACGGCGGCGGTGTCGGTGTTGACCGCGGTTTTCGTATGGGTGACGGCGGTGCCGATTGGTGTCTACTCGGCAACGCATCAGTACTCACTGGTCGACTATTTCTGGACGTTTATCTCGTTTATTGGCGTTGCGACACCAGGTTTTTTGCTGGCGCTGATCTTTTTGTGGCTGGCATTTGTCTGGTTCGACATTTCGGCAATCGGTCTGTTTTCGCAACAGTATGAGACCGCGCCCTGGAGCTGGGGGAAGTTGGTGAACATGCTTCAGCACATCTGGGTGCCGATTGTCATTATCGGTATGGCAAATACGGCGGGGATGATGCGCACGATGCGGGGGATGATGCTGGACGAATTGAACAAGCAGTATGTCATCACGGCACGTTCCAAAGGTTTGACTGAGACGCGGCTTCTAGTCAAATATCCGGTGCGGACTTCGATGAACCCCGTATTCAGCACAATCGGTTGGATGTTACCGGGGATAATCTCGGGTGAGGTGCTGGTTTCGATGGTGCTAAACATCCCGACGACGGGACCGGTGCTGTTGCAGGCCCTTTTGAACCAGGACATGTTTCTAGCAGGCAGCATCGTGTTCATTCTGAGTATCTTGACCGTGGTCGGCACCCTGGTCTCCGATATCCTGCTGGTGTGGCTGGATCCGCGTATCCGCTATGAGGGTGTAGCCTGATGAGCGAAAACGTCCAACAGGAAGAAGAGATGGGGGCCGTACAAAGGGTTTCCGCAGAGGATCCCAGCCGCGAGAAACAGGCGCTGTATACGGCTTCGCAATCGCAGCTGATCTGGCGGCGATTCAAGAGGCACAAGCTTGCGCAGGCTTCGATGGTCATTCTGGGGCTCCTTTATCTGGTTGCTGCGCTGGGTGAGTTTATTGCACCGTACGATACGAAGCATGACTTCAAGGGGTTCGTGTACGCGCCGCCGGCCAAGATCCATCTCTTTGACGAGAATGGTTTTGCCGGTCCGTTCGTTTACGGGTTGAAGGGGGGGCGCGATGAACAGTACAACCGGGTATTTGCGGAGGTGAAGGAAGAGAAGTACCCTGTACGGTTCTTTGTGCGCGGTGATCCGTACAAGATGTGGGGTCTGTTTGAGACGGACCGCCATCTCTTTGGGGTAGCAGAGGAAGGGCAGATCTTTCTGTTCGGGACGGACCGGCTGGGGCGAGACCTGTTTTCGCGGGTAATCTACGGAACGCGCATTTCGCTGACGATTGGGCTGGTGGGCGTCTTTCTCAGTTTTGTATTTGGGTTGGTGATTGGTGGCATCTCGGGGTATTTCGGCGGGGTAACGGATGAGGTCATTCAGCGACTGATCGATCTGCTCGTCTCGATTCCGCAGTTGCCGCTGTGGATGGCACTGGCGGCGGCGGTACCCCGGGACTGGGACTCCATTCAGACCTACTTTGCGATTACAATCGTACTCTCGATCGTGGGCTGGGCGGGCCTGGCGCGGACGGTGCGCGGGCGCCTGCTATCGTTACGGGAAGAGGATTTTACAATTGCGGCGCGCGTATCCGGCGTCGGCGAGTGGCGAATCATCACAAAGCACCTGTTGCCGCTCTTTGCGAGCTATATCGTGGTGGCGATCACGCTTGCCGTTCCCGGCATGATAATCGGTGAAACGAGCCTCAGTTTCATCGGTCTGGGAATCCAGCCGCCCGCGGTCAGTTGGGGCACCCTCCTGCAGGACGCGCAGATGATCGCGAACGTTGCCCTCCATCCCTGGATGCTGATTCCGGCGCTGTTTGTGATTGTAACCGTGCTCATGTTCAATTTTCTGGGCGATGGACTGCGGGATGCGGCAGACCCATACTCGATGACATAGATGCTGTTGCGGCGCGGAAAACAGTCACAGGGCAATCGAGAGCACATGGCCCACGACTTGATACTTGAAGTCAAGAACCTGATGACCCATTTCCACCTGCACGAAGGCATCGTGCGGGCGGTCGACGGTGTGTCGTTTAACGTCCGGCGCGGCCAGACTTTAGGCATCATTGGTGAGAGCGGTTGCGGGAAATCGGTGACGGTGCATTCGATTCTACGCCTCGTCCCGTCGCCGCCGGGCAACATTGTGGACGGACAGATCTTGTTGCACCAGGGCGAGAACGGGAAGGACCCTGGTGCGATCGACCTGGCCCAGTTGGACCCGCGCGGGGCTCAAATCCGTACGATTCGGGGCGCCGAGATCAGCATGGTCTTCCAGGAGCCGATGACTTCGTTCGGCCCTATGCACACGATTGGGAACCAGATAATCGAGACCATACTGCTTCACCAGGAGGGCGTGGAAAGTTCCGATGCGCGTGAACTGGCGGTCGAGAATCTGCGACGGGTTGGCATTCCGCGGGCGGAACAGATTGTGGACGCCTATCCACACCAGCTGAGCGGCGGGATGAGACAGCGGGCAATGATTGCGATGGCGCTTTCGTGTACGCCGCGACTTCTGATCGCGGATGAGCCGACGACTGCGCTGGACGTTACGATTCAGGCTCAGATTCTGGAACTGCTGACGGCCTTGCAGCAAGAGGTGGGTATGGCCGTCATCTTCATTACGCACAATTTGGGCGTGATTGCCGAAGTCGCGGATGAAGTGGCGGTCATGTACCTGGGGCGCATTGTCGAACAGGCCAGTGTGAACGAGCTGTTCGACAACCCGCGGCATCCCTATACGCAAGGGCTACTGAATTCGATTCCGCACATTGACGAGGAGAAGCTGCCACGGCTGCGGGCGATCGAAGGCGTTGTTCCTGACCCGTATGAGATACCCAGCGGCTGTGCCTTCAGTGACCGCTGTCCGAGCTTTATGCCGGGAACGTGCGACAGGGCGATGCCGGAGCTGGATGAGACAGTGCCCGGTCATCGCGTGCGCTGCTTTTTGTACTCAGACGTCGAAGAGAGGCTGACCGAGGAAGAACATGGCGGATGACAACGAGCTCTTGCTCGAGGTCAATGACCTGAGAATGTACTTTCCCATTCAGAAGGGACTGCTGCGGCGCACCACGGGATATGTCAAGGCCGTTGACGGGGTCAGTTTGTCGATCAGAAAGGGCGAGACGCTGGGGCTGGTCGGGGAAAGCGGGTGCGGTAAGACGACGACCGGCCGCTGTATCGTGCGCGTTTACCAGCCAACCGGCGGCGAAATCGTTTTCCATGACGAAGGCGAGGCAGTCGACATAAACCGGCTGACGAGGCAGGAGCTCAAGGCCTTTCGTCGAAACATGCAGATGATCTTTCAGGATCCCTTCTCGTCTCTGAACCCGCGGATGACGGTGCTGGAGCTGGTGGGGGAGCCGCTGCTGGCACATGGGATCGCACGCGGCCAGGCGTTGGAGGACCGGGTCGCAGAGATGGTGAGAGCGGTGGGGCTGCGGGTCGAACATCTGCCACGCTATCCGCACAGCTTCAGCGGCGGGCAGCGTCAGCGGATTGGCATTGCGCGTGCGCTGGTGCAGCGCCCCAAACTGGTGGTCTGCGACGAGCCGGTTTCCGCCCTGGACGTATCGGTCCAGTCACAGGTCGTCAATCTGTTGCAGGATCTGCAGTCGGACCTGGATCTGACCTATCTATTTGTTGCGCACGACATGAGCGTTGTGCGGCAGGTCAGCAACCGGATTGCGGTGATGTATGTTGGCAAATTGGTCGAGGTTGCGGAGTCGGAGGAGTTGCTGCGCAATCCCAAGCACCCTTACAGCGAGACGTTGCTTTCGGCTGTGCCGCGCCCGAATCCGCATCACCACATGCAGCGGCTGAACCTGGAAGGCGAGCCGGCGGACCCGGCCAACGCACCGCCGGGCTGCGTGTTTCACCCGCGTTGCCGCTATATGGAGGAAGTCTGCCAGACGGACGTGCCGCCCCTGATAGAGTTGACGCCGGGCCACCATGTTGCATGTCACTTTGCCGACTCCCTAGAACTGCAGGGGATCGATCCCTCGCGCTCTCCCCAAGCCTGAAAGGTACACTGGGCTCCAAACAACATCCCACGAGAGGAAACCCATGGAGAAACTCGTTATCACAGTGACCACGGACTCATCGCTGTCTTTTCCACGAAACCCTTATTTGACGCACTGTGACGACACGAAGGGGGTCGCGGAAGAGTACATTCGATCGATGAACGCGGGCGCTACGATTGTGCATACACACGGCCAGTACAGGTCGGACCCGGTGATCCAGCCTGACGGCAAGCAGCTTTCGATACCGAATGTCGAGGGTTGGCGGGATATCACGGAACGGGTGCGGGCGGCGGGCGAGCCGATTGTACAGTTCGGGCTGGCGAGTATGCGACTGGAACAGAAACTGGAGCTGTGGGAGCAGCTCAAGCCGGACATGAGTTCGATCAACTTCAACTCGCATGATGAGTATTTTCAGCCTGATTCAGACTATGCTCCCGTGCCGATCTACTCGGTGCACCCGATTCCGGAACTCAGAATGTACTCGAGCCTTGCTAAAAAGTATGGCGTGAAGCAGGAGATTGAGTGCTTCAACACCGGCGCGTATTGGGCGATAGGCAAGATTCGCGGAGGTGACTTCTGGACCGAGGAGGGGGTCAGGGAAATTGAGGAGGACCTGCTGCCTGAGCCATTGTGGGTGACGCTGTTCTTCGGCTGGGAAGGACAGGGCTGGACGCCGCCGACGGCCAAAGGACTTCAGTATATGGTGGACCATTTGCCGCCGAGAACGAATTTCAGCATGAGCTGCATGGACCCGCCCAACTACTGGTCGATGGTGGCACACACGATTGCGATCGGAGGCCATGTGCGGGTTGGTATGGAAGACTGCCCGTTCGTCGAGGACGGTGTTTACGCAAAAACGAACGCTGAGCTGGTGGAGAAAGCTGTTCGCATCGCGCGCGAGGTTGGCAGAGAGATTGCATCGGGAACTGAGGCGAGAGAGATCGTAGGTTTGCCGGCGGCGCGGTAGCCGGGAACAGGAACAGTGCAGATGGAGGAGCCATGAAAGGTCTGAGCTGCAATTCCGGTCTGTTGCACATGTACAGCGTGGAAGAGTCGATCGATATTCTGGCGGACCAGGGATACCAGGCGATCGACATCAGCCTGGAGCTGGCGCCGCCGTTTATACCCCCACCCAAGCCGCATATGGATTCGGGGGCGGACCCGGCGCGGCGCCGTGCTGTGCGTGACTACGCGCAAAAGGCTGGGATTGCGATCGGCGCATTGAACGCGCACACGAATGTGATTCATGGCGACCCGGAGTTGCGGCGGGAGAACACGGAGTTTATTCGCGGCGGGTTGCAGCTGGCGTCGGATATGGAGGTCGCCTACGTGATCAGCGGATGCGGGGTCAAGCTGTTCTACGGGTGGGAGAGCACGTACTGGGACTGGTGCCTGGAGGCGATGCGCGACCTTGTGGAGGATGCCGAGCGGCTGGGCGTGATGCTTCTGATTGAGGCGGCCAGCCCTTACGGATCGCTGGTACACAATCTTGAACGTTTGCAGAGGCTGCTGTCAACGCCTGGACTTGAGGGCTTGGGCGTGCTCTTTGACCCGGCACATTACCACGTGCGGGGCGACTCCGTGCTTGACGCCTACCTGGCGCTGGGTGATCGCGTGAAGCACATGCACGCCAAGGACGCGCGCGGCAACAGCGAGGATTTCGGCTTTCCGCCGCTGGGAGAGGGTGAGATCGATTTTGCCGGCTTGATTACGGCGATGGTAGGGGGGGGCTTTTCCGGGTATATTTCAATCGAGTATGAAGCGATGGCATGGGGTTACCCCGACAATCCTTTGAAAGTGCTGGCGGATGGCAAGGCGTTCGTTGAAGGCATTCTCGAAAGGGAATGAGGGCAAGATGCGGCCGGTCCTCATGATGAACCGCTTCTCGTTACAGATGATCAGACTGGAGGCTTCGCGGTGAAAGCTGCCATACTACGCGCGTTCAAACGGCCTTTGGCATGGCAGGAGATTACGACCCCCAGCCCCGAACCAGATGAAGTTCTGGTGCAGGTCATGGCCTGCGGCATCGACGGCACGGATCTCAAGCTGCTGGACGGATTCGGCTACACACCGGAACTGCCGTTCATCATGGGGCATGAGGTTGCGGGGGTCGTCACTGAGGCTGGATACCGGGTGACCGGGTTCGAGGAAGGCGACCGGGTAATCGTTTACAATTTCACGACGTGCGGGAACTGCCTGCCCTGCCGGTCGTTCCGGGAGCAGATCTGCGTGAACATGGGCGGCGTTCTGGGGGCCAAGGACCGGCACGGCGGATATGCCGAGTACGTGGCGGTACCGGGCCGGCAGTTGGTGCACGTTCCTGCAGGCGTGTCGTGGCCGGACGGGGCGGTCTGCTGCGATGCGGGGATGACGGCGTATCATGCCATCGACCGTGCCAGGCTGCGGTTGGGAGAGTCCGTGCTGGTCGTCGGCGTTGGCGGCGTGGGATCGATCGCGGTCCAGCTGGCTAAAGCGGCTGGGGCTCGTGTTTTCGCGGTCGAGATCTCGGAGGCGAAGAAGGAGTGGGCGCGTCAGCTGGGGGCAGATGAAGTCCTCGACCCAGAGGACGGTGAACTGCCGGGCGCAGTGCGGGACCTGACAGACGGGCTCGGCGTTGACTGTGTGATAGACATTGTTGGTCAGACTGAGACGATGGCGGCCGGGGTTGAATCGCTGCGGCATGGAGGGCGGCTGGTCATTGTGGGTTACACGCCGGACCATTACCCGGTAGAAGGGAAGTACCTGGCCCAGAATGAACTGGAGATCATCGGTACGCGGGCGGGGCGCAAGCAGGACCTGATCGAGGTTTCCCAGTTGATGGCTGCAGGGAAGATCCGCTCGATCGTCACCCAGACTTTCCCGATGGAAAACGCGAATGAGGCGCTGGCGGTCCTGCGTTCCGGCGACAATATGGGGAGAATCGTGCTGTTGACGCCGTCCGGGCGGCAGGCGGTGGAGGCGGCATAGGGCGGCGGCCTAACCAGTCCTTCCAGATCTGCGCAAACCAAGGCCAACGTTTCGGCACACTGAGAGTGCACAATGATTGTTGACGCCCACAGCCACGTGTTTCCTCGGATCCATGGTCAGAATGGCGCCGGTCCGACACGAGGAACCGGTTATGGGCGTGCCATCATCGGCGGCGAGGAGGTCCAGGTAACTCTGCCCATGGGTGAAGGGTTGGCTTATTCGCCGGAGCAACTGCTGGCCAATTTGGACTGGGGCGGGGTGGAGAAGGCTGTGCTCTTGCAGGGCCCCATGTATGGAGAGTGCAACCGGTACGCAATGGATGCGCTGCAGCAGTACCCTGAGAGGTTGGTTGGCGCCGCTTATTTCGATCCGTGGATGGACGACAGCCGTACGACTTTTGAATCGACGCTGGCGTCGCCGGGCTTTTGCGCGGTCAAGCTGGAGTGCTCGGTCCCTTCGGGACTGTGCGGAATTCACCCGGAAGCGCAGTTGGGGGCTCCCGAATTAGACTGGCTGTGGCAGGAGATAGAGAGTCGAGGCCTGGTATTGGTACTTGACCTGGGTGGGATTGGCAGTCGATCCTATCAGACGGATGCCGTGCGAAAGATTGCCGTGCGGCACCCCCGGCTGCGGATTGTAATCGCGCACCTGGGTCAGCCCAGGCCGGAGGCGGAGTCGGTGCCCCGACTCTGGAAGCTGTGGGAGGAGCAGGTCGACCTGGGCTTGCTGGACAATGTGTGGTTCGACTGTGCATCCCTTATTGCATTCGTCCAGGAAGAGGGCTACCCTTTCCCCAGTGTCGAACGCTACCTGCGGATGGGAATCGACCGAATCGGCGCGAGCAAAGTGATGTGGGGGACAGATCAGCCGGGAACCCTGTTGCACGCAACGTACAAGCAGTACGTCGAGCTGGCGAAGATCCACACTGCTTTCCTATCATCCAACGAACAGGCGGGGGTATTGGGGGAGACTGCTCTACGCGTGTATGGATAAGTGAAGATCTATTGCAACAACCAAGCCGTGATGTGTGTGTACTGTGTACGGTCTGCCTAGGGTATGTACCGTCAGGATTTCTGTAGCGGGCTCGCGATGGTCATCGCGGTGGACGTTGGGCATAAATGGGAGTTGCCTCGCCTGTCTTGCCTGCGCTGGCACTTATTCGGAATCAGCCAAGACGCGGGGTGGGGGGGGGTGAAGCCCGGCCGCCGCGAGACGATAACTTCAAATTAGCCACACACTCGCTACGGCGCGGACAGGAGAGGGGGCGTTGGG
>JAPPKT010000608.1:0-5310 GCA_028819675.1 Caldilineaceae bacterium
CATGCCTAATCGACCGGGTGTCGATATTGGTGACAGGTGCCTAATCGAAGGTGTCCAGCCAGACCACGTCCCGCCAGTCCCCGAGCCAATCTTGCTCAGACGAGACCGCGCCACTCTCTCCTCACTCCTCTCCCCTCTCTCCTCGCCCTTGTGCCTGCCCTCGCACCCTCCCCAACTGACGGACTCCACCGTACGGCCAGACCGGACGCCTGCACTGCGTCTCGCACAAAGACGCTAAACAACGCCAGCCACCGCTGGCACTGAATCCCCGCCAGACTGTTCCCACCCCAGAACTGCGAAGCACCCTTGCCGGCCTGCTTTCAGCCCGGAACCAAAGACGCGCAAAGTGAATTGACGTCCTCATTGGCGTCCCGCCGGGCAAGCCGTTCCCTCTGATTCGGTTAGAGTAGTCTTGAGATGATACTACCTTGTGGGAGAGGACAAGCAGCCGCCTGCATAAAGAGTGCTTGGAAGTGTAGGAGGACCGCCTGGAGTGAACACAGGACGGAGACAGGGTAGATTGAATGGATGTCAGCTGGCAGAAGAAACTGTATCGACGGCAGGCGCCACGTCGAACCCTATGGTTTGTACGCCTTTATCATATCGATCAACAGCGCGATCTGCGCTCGTCCTCCGGATGCCGGCGTGTGCGGCGTCTTCCCATTCACAATACAGTCGTGAAAATGTATCAACTCCAGCTTGAACGCCTCCTCGTAAGAAGCGGTGGTCGTCGATTCGCGGAAATGTTTCCCATCCATCCTCCACTCTTCGACCACCGTGGCCGCGTTCTTCAGGAACGGACTGGGAAACACGATCGACACGATGCTGTCCGGCGAATAAACCGTCATCGTCTCGTCGAAGAGCCGCAGGTCGAGGACACCGGCGGTGTCCAGTATACAACGCAAATTGTTCGGATAGGCCAGGATCGAGACAAACGCCCCGCCCCCATTCCAAATCTCGGTCGAAACAACCCGCTCCGGCAGCCCGAAAGCGCCGTCCAGAATATAGATGTCGTGAATCGACAGACCCAGCATCTTTCCGTAAGCGCGCATGACCGCTTCGGGTTGGACGCCAATGGCGCGCTGCAGCCCCTCGTGGCGCAGCTGCCCCATCCTCTCCTTTTCGGCCGCATCAACGTCATCGACGCGCACGATGTCATAGTGCTCCAGAAACAGGTCGTTAGGGCCGTTGATATCGTAAAGGCGAATCAGATGGGGGCTTTGCATTTGCTGGATGCGCTCACGACCGGCCACATAACCGGGATCGTATATTTTGTGATGGCCGAGCTGGGCCACACAACCGCTCTGCGCCTGCGCGTCCAGGAGTTCATCGGCCTCATCCAGATTGTGGCACATCGGCTTCTCAATGAAGACATGCTTTCCCGCTCGCAATGCGTCCGTCGCCGGTTGGGCATGGTCCTGCGTCAACACCATCACCGCATCCAGATCGGCGCGTTCCAGCATTTCACGATAGTCGGAAAATGTGCGCCGGATCCCGTACTTCGCGCCCACAGCCCGCACCGTACCGGGGGACAGGTCACACAGTGCCGCAACCTCGAACAATTCCGGCAATTCCGACAGATGCGGCAAGTGCATCACCTGTGCGACCATGCCGGTACCGATCAACCCGATTCTGACTGGCTTGTTTCCCACGTTAAGGCTCCTTCGCACGGCAACCGGCGCCGCCATCAAACAGCGCCACGCATACTGCCTTGAATGTGATGCCTGAAGGCCCGACCCGGCTCAGAAAGTGGCGAGAAACGCCTCAACACTGAGATCTGCCGGCACCTGGTCGAAATAGTATCGCGTCTCCTCACCCTGAAACCCGGGCGTCCACTGGTCTTCCTCCGCCTGCAGCAGATCGTCGACGAACTTGAAGCGCGCCCACAGGACGTCCGCCTCCTGATCGCTGAACTGATCGGCCAGCGGCCTGCCCCACTGGAGGGTCATGGGATGTATGCCCGTCGCCCAATTCCGCTCCTGCTCGGGCAGGCTGTCGAAATCCGGGCTCTTGAGCTGATGAATTCGCTTGGCGCTCTTGCTCAGAAAAATTGTTGAGAGCAACCTGCCCTTGTCGCCGCGTCCCGGATGGAGCCGGTCCAGAGCGGCCTTGTACGCGGCGCCGTCACCGTCGACGACCGCCCGCAGCGCCGCCTCGGTCCGTTCGAACGCCCGCGTGCTGCGCTCATTCCAGCGCTGGAATGATTCCTGCGACTCAGGAGACAGATGTTCAAAGTAGGGTAGCTCCTTGTGCGTCGTGTACTCCGAAAAACCGCCATGGATCGTGCGCCGCATCTTGGCATTATAACGGCTGCCCCAGTGCAGAAGCGGCAGAATATAGGCCGCGCCGTCACCCGCCGCCAGATGAGTCTGGACCGCGCCTGGCACAGGCGTACGTGCATCCGCGTTCATCGCCGCGTTCTCCTCGTCCGTGTTGAGACGATTGTGGCTGCCGGGTACGACCCAGAGAACGTTGTCGTCGTACAACGGCAGATTCCATTGCACATAGCGCGGCCCGTTTTCCAGAATATCGTCGGCGTAGCCTTGCAGCGGCGCCGTATGCGGCGGATAGAAATCGCGGTGCCAGCCGCGATGACCGCCCGTCTCGTGGTCGCGAACCGGGTTGCACATCAGCATCATCTCGGTCACAGCCGCGTCCTCCACGCCCAGCAAGCGACTGCTGACCCCCTGCGTGTTCTCATGCAGCCAGATCTCGACCGCACCTACGGTCTGCTCATCGATCTGGCAGGCCAGCGCCCCCAGATTCAGGCGCGGCTGCGCGTGCGTCTCCCACACACCGCCCGGCGGGTCGTCCGGCCCCCGCTCCCTCGCCCAGATCACCTTCTGTCGCTCGACGAGCTCTTCATAGGCCCGCCGCAGCCCGTCCAGCTCTTGCGGCGGAATGACGCCCCGCAGAATCACAAACCCTTCTTCCAGAAACTGATCGCGGCTGAATTCCATGGCTGGCATCCCCTTCTTCCTCTTCACAAGAAGCCGTTACCCGATCTGACCCTCATATTTCTCCGCAATCCCCGAAGGGGTGTTTTTCGTGGCCCTTCGTGGACAATAAAGGTGCTCTCCGCGGCCCTCCGCGCAAAAAACTGACCTTGCCCAGGCATTTCTCAGCTCAAACAATCGTCAAAAAGTCCTAGATGACCCGACAGGTAGTATGCAGTCTGCGGCCCCTCTCCGAAATCTTGTCGTACTCCGCCTGCGTCATCTCGATCGGCACCCGCTGACCGAACCAGGGCAACGAGTAGCAGATCACCAGCTCCGGCCGCGCATGGTCCGAGCGGTTGGGCGTGCCTCGATGCAGCGTACGCGGGTCCTGGATCCACAGTGTTCCCTTCTTCAGATTAAGGCGCCTTCGGGTGGGGAAATCTCCAGCCTCCAGGATCTCATCGTACTGCGTCTCCATCTCCGGGTCGGCGAGATACTGCGTGCACGGCAGAATCTCGAAGCTGCCGTTTTCCTCATACGTGTCCACCAGAGGGAACTTGACACCGAAATGCGGGCAGACCTCAAGACCGACGTGAGGCACCAGTTTGGAAATGCCGGCATCGCGATGCCACCGCTGATACTCGCTGCCCGGGTAGGGGTTGTTCGAATGATAGCAGGTGATGCGGTAGTCCTGTGTCCCCCAGTACCTGTCCAGAAAATCCAGCAAGACCGGGTTTTCGTAGATCTCCGGGTCGGCGAACGGCTGCTCCCAGGGCACGTAGAGCGTATAGCGATTGACCACCTGCAGCCGCCCCTCGAATACGAGCCGCGCATCGCTGCGTCCCTGCAGCATCACACCGTTTTCCGGTTCGCCGTGCGTTCGCACCTGCTCCAGATAGGGCAGAAACGCCTCCCGGATCCGGTCGATTTTCTCAACTGGAATCAGGTCTTCGAAAAGAACAAACCCGTTGATACGAAGCTCTGCCAGCTTCAAATCAAGGTCATATTGGGTTGGCGATGCCAAGATCGGCTCCTCCATCGAAGCAAAGTTCAGTTATGAGGTTGCCTACCGGGTTTCTTTGCCGCGGCCAGCCGGGCCTGCGCTTTAGACAGGTGACAGTTTCCTCGGTTTCAGAAATCCTCAGTCCACCGGAACACGATAAGACGTTTCCTCGATCCGTTCGTGATCAGAAGCTCGCGCATTGATCAACGCCCTCTCTGTCACCGGCAGATAGTAATGGGTCTCAGCGTTCAGCGAGATAAATCCCTCCGCATAGGCAACACCGCCCGACATCCCGAACGCGCCGTCGCTTGTCTCGATACGCTTGCGTGCGTAGGCCCCGCCATAGCCCTGGCTCACCAGACAGTCCAGGCAAGCCAGCTTCTTGTCCACCACGTCGGTAATGTCAATAAAAACGTCGTTGTAGTACCCGCCTTCGGATTGCCACACATTGCGCGGGATTGCGGCCGCACCGGTTCCGAAGAAGAAGACCTGGGCCGCCTTGTGCGGCGGATTGCGGTCGCCGGGGTCCACGCCGCTTGCCAGCGCCATCGCATGCAGCACGATCTGCCCGGCGATTGCATGCGCGTTGGTCAGTCCGTCCCCCTCCTTGGGGAAATGCGTCAGGATAATGTCCGGTTTCAACTGGCGAAAGAGCCGCGCCAGTCGCCTGACTGCCTCGTCCGTGACGAGCAGAACCGCGTCATCGGCGCCGAAAAAATACACGTCCTCAACGCCCAGCAGATTACAGGCTTGGCGCGCCTCTTCCGCCTTCACGTCGGACCGTTCCGCCATCAGAGACTGCAGTTCGTCGGCAGGGGGCACTTCACTGGCATGGTGCATCTCGTCGCTGATGACCTTGTCATGCACGCGCGCACCGTGCGTCAGCACGACACAGCCGACATAGTCGCCCCGCGCCGCGTGATGTGCCATCGTCCCACCCGACTGGTCGAAAATGTCGGCGGGATGCGCGCCGACCGAAAGAATACGTAGCGACTCGGACATGGGTCAAGCCTCCTGATTTTTGTGGGAGCTCTGTTCACCCATAAGTATAGCCTACCAATCCCCTAAGGTGTTAGGACCCCAAAAACAGGGGTGCATCCCAAAATATGGGCGGATTTTCCCATGCCTCTGGTAGCAGCGAGACCGCAGCCATCTCGCGAACAACCCTGCGTCAGAGGTAGCGCCCTCTCTGGCAACTGACTACTGACTACTAATCAATGCAGTTTCGGGCGGTCTGGCGCAAGCGCCCTTCCTTGTGCCGGGGGGGCGGGCCCGCGGCCGGCGCCCGCGGGCACCCGGCGGCGGGGGCGGGGGGGGGGGGGGGGGGGGGGGGGGGGCGAGGGGGGGGGGGGGGGGGGCCCGGGGGGG
>JAPPKT010000608.1:5320-9223 GCA_028819675.1 Caldilineaceae bacterium
CCTCTTTTGTTCCCCCCCTCTCGCAAAATTTTAAAAAAAAAAAAAAAAATGTTTTTTGGGGGGGGGGGGCCCCCGCCCCCCCCCTTTGGGGGGGGCCCCCCCCCCCCCAACGCCCCCCTCCTACAACATGCCTCGTCGACCGTGTGTCGACATTGGTGACAAGTGCCCAATCGAGCGAGTTTCTTCGACCCGCGTCGCTCCAGTCCCATCAAGTCCCTTCAGGGGCAGGCTTTGTGCCTGCCCTCGCACACCCTCCAATCTGCGGACCCCACGATAAGTCCCAGCTTGGCGGCTGCCCTCCGTCTCTCCAAGAACCAGTAAACTGTTCCAGCCACCGTTGGCATGGATTCCCCGCCAGACTGTTCCCACCCCAATTCTGGCATGCACACGAAAGGAAGGGGCGAGGCGCGCCGTTGTAAGGCATCCACGGCGCCATGCAGCCATGGTGCCGGAAATATAATCGAATTTTCTCGGGGTGATGCCGCTGAACATCAGGGGAAAGAAAGTAACGGCGCAAGTCGCCGTCGGCATCCAATGTAAGACCCGTTTGAAACCAAGTCTTCCGGCGCGGGTTACGCCTTGGAATCGCGTCTGTCACGCATGCCTCTACGCAATACGCAAAAAAAGCAGGTTCTCGATCCAGCCGCAAATCAGATGTCAGATCGGCCAGATAGCCTCCATCTCCCACGCTTCCAGAGAATGAACGGTTGCACTGCCGCCCAGCGAATAGAGCTGCACCCCCAGACTGTCCGGACGCGCCGGATAGATGCGTTTGCCCAGGTAATGACCGCCCTGACCAAAGACCTCGACCACGCTGCGGTCGACAAAGACGCGCAGCTCGATCGGTTCACCATAGGCGTGCCTGACAGTACAGCGCTGCGACTCCCGATTCTTAACCGCCTGACTCTCACTCGAACGCGTTACGTCCAGGACCAGCAACCTGTCAGGGCCCAACCGGTCCTGCGGCTGAATCGAATCATTCGGATTGACGTTAAAACGGATCAGCGTTTGTTCTGCCCCGTCGGGCGAACAGCATACACCCAGGCCGAACTCCTCAGCGCTCTCCCAACTGAAGACAGCCCGGATCTCTAGCCGGTTACCCCGCACTTCGTCAAGCGTGATCGTCGAATCTCCCGCCAGCTGAATGTCCGACAAACGCACAGGGTTGCGGCGCAGCGCCTCCAACTCCTCTACCGGGTTCAGGTGCAACTCGCCCTCATCACCCATAGTGAGTTCTATCGGCAGCGCCATGATTCCCGACCAGCCCGACTCCCGCTGCACGTAACCGTATCGCCCCTCGGACAGCCGGCCGAACATGACTCGCCTGCCTTTGCCATCCAGCAGCGTCTGACACTCGTTCAAAATGCCGGTCCTGTTGGAAAAGTTCGTCTCGCCGAAAGCCATACGCCCATGGCGCTCGGGTGTGAATCTCTGGTTCGCATATGTTCCCGTGTAATAGTGCGGCCCGCGATGATGGCTGGCAAAGAGCAATACATGCTTATCGCCCATGGGAAAGAAGTCGGGCACCGCGCAGTCTTCACCGACTTCCGTGTACCTTCCCCCTTCATATAAAGGATGCAGGTACGTCCAGTGCGCCAGATCGACTGACCTGTACAGGAAGGCCCTGTCCGGCTTAAGACCTTCGTACTCCTCACGGCTGGTGTTACCCGTGAGCGCGTAGTACGTATCGCCTTCTATCCACGCGCACGGCGCGCCGTCCACCGTGTAGCCGCTTCCGGGTTCGGGTGTCGGGATGACCGGGTTCGCCGGATGCTTTTGCCACTCGACCAGCAACTCGTCCTGGCTCGTTGCCAGGCAGATCCCACCCGGCACGCCATGATAGATGATGGTCGGCACGCCCTCCATGTTGACAAAGGCCGTGCCGCTGTAACAGCCGTCCCGGTCGTAACTGTCCACCGGCGCCAGCGCGATCGGCAGGTCCTGCCAGTGTACGAGGTCTTCACTGACCGCATGACCCCAGTGGATCGTACCCGTCGCCCCGCCGTGGAAAGCGGCGTGGGGGTTTTTCTGGTAGAAGAGGTGATACCTGCCCTGCCAGTAGATAGTTCCGTTCGGATCGTTCAACCAATTGCACGGGGCCAGGTAGTGGTAGGCCGGTCGATACGGGTCGGACGCAAGTCTCTGACGGCTCTCGCTTGCTGTTTCCGTGTCTGCTTTGGTCATTCTCAACCTCCCCTGCCGACAGAAATTGCAGATGGATTCCGAGTTTGAAGGGGCTGGCCGCATCACAAGGTTGTCGAAAAGATTGCGAGCACCCCCGCTGGAGTGCCCGCTACGTGCCGTCCCGGTTCACTGAGCCGCGATCGGCACGAAATCAACCGTTGGCTCCCGTCTCAGCCTTGGCGCGTCCGCCCGAATCTAAGATCAGGACGCACAGGCCTTGTCGAACCTGTCCGGCCGGAACCGCTCGATCGGGTACTCGGTCGACCCGTCCGCGGCCAGATCGGCCAGGATCTTGCCCACGAGAGTCGAAAACTTGAACCCGTGCCCTGAGAAACCGGAGGCGACCAGCACGTTCGCGTTTCCGGGATGTACACCAATGACGAAGTCCCGGTCGGGCGTAGACGTATACATGCAGGTCGTGCCTTCGACGTAGGAGAAGCCGCCATCCGGCATGATCGATGACAGCCATGCCTGCAGTTCATCGCGCTTGTCGAGGTCCAGTGTTCTATCGACTTCCGAGGCCGAAGTTTCGTCGCCAAGCCCATCATCGGCGGTCTTTACGCCGGGGCCATAGTCGGGAAAGCCGTAGAACTTGGTGTCCATATCACCAAAGACAGGCAGTTGGCCAGGCTTGTAACGGTCCCGGTGTTTGGGCCGGAAGTAGAACTCCTGCTGGCGCGTCACCCGCAAAGGCAGCGCAAGATCTTCGAGGACCTGTGGCGCCCAGGGACCGGGCGAAATGATCAGTCTGTCACAGCCAATCTGGCCGGCCGACGTCTCGAGCAGGGGCTTCTCCTGGCTGATATCCACGCGGTGCACGCGTACCCGCTCCTGGACGGTAGCGCCGGAGCGCTGCGCCTGATCCAGGTGCTCCAGAATACAGCGGCCGACATTCAGAAGGCCGGCCCGGGAGGTGAAGCAGGTGACGGCATCCGGCGGCAGCCGCAGTGCGGGGTAACGGGCAGTCACCTCCTGCGGACTCAGGCATTCGACCTGCCTGCCCAGCGACCCCATTGCCTCGATTCTCTTTGCGATGTTTTCGTTGCCGGGGCGTGCAAAGTAGAGCAGTCCCGTGAAGTACATCAGTTTCTCAGCGGCGCCGGCATCCAACTCCTGCCACATTGGTATGGTCGCTTCGGCAAGCTCTATGTATTCGGGATGCTCATAAATGTCGCGGAAAATCCTGGAAAAACCGTGTGAGCTGCCGAGGGCGTGGCCGAGCTCAAACTGCTCGATGCCGACCGCGGCAACACCCCGGCGAGCGAGGTGATAGAGGGCTGCGCTTCCCATAGCCCCCAGTCCAACGACTACGATTTTAGCGTTTTGCATGATGACTTGTGCCGTCAACTGTGTGGAAATTGGTGGGAATGCGGTTTGCCGGAACGGGATCGGCGCCCCGTGAATTGGTCTGCATTATAAGCAAGAGACCGCTCCATCCCAAGTAAAGGCGCTTTCCTGGTCGGATTCCGACCAATCGCTCGATGTCCGCACCATCGCCTCGACCGGGCGCGGCCCTCTGTCGGACCGGCTCCTCCCCTCCCTACCTGTCAATGCCCAGCATCCGGCGCGTCTCTTCAATCGTGGCCACGCCTCGGCCCAGGTCGTTGGCGATGCGCGCAATCCGCTCCACCATCTGCGCGTTGCTCCGCGCCAGCTCGCCGCGCTGGTAGTGAATGCAGTCCTCCAACCCGGTGCGCACATGACCGCCCAGCAGCATCG
>JAPPKT010000336.1 GCA_028819675.1 Caldilineaceae bacterium
CCCCAACGCCCCCCCCAACAACATGCCTCATCGACCGGGTGTCGATATTGGTGACAGGTGCCTAATCGAAGGTGTCCAACCAAACCACTTCCCGCCATCGCCATCAAATCCCCGTAGGTGCCGGCCCTGTGCCCGCCGTCTGCCCCCCATTCAACGGGCCTCCACCAGTACGGCCGGGCTTGGCGGCCGCCCTCCATCTCTCCACAAGCCGGCAGATATTTTCAGCCACCGCCGGCACGATTCCCACTCCAGACTTCCTCCACCCCAAATCCAGGATCCACCCGCCGCGTCGCTCTACTTGCAATCAAAGTCCGACTGACGCGACAATAGGTGCGGCACGTTCCCAAAAAGACGGCAACCGCCGTGAACACCACAACTCACCCATCAGTCGAAGGAAAATACCATGCCTCTACTCTTTGATATGTCTCTGGACAAGCTCCCTTCCTACCAGGGCACCAACCCGCGCCCCGCCGACTTCGACGAATATTGGGACGCCGGACTCGCCGAACTCGCCGCTACCGATCCCGATGTGGAGCTGGTCCCTGCCGACTTTCAGGCTCCCTACGCAGACTGTTCTCACCTCTATTTCACGGGCACGCGCGGCGCTCGCGTCCATGCCAAGCTGCTGCGCCCCCGCGACGCACAGGAGCCCCACCCGGCTGTGCTTATGTTCCACGGATATAGCGGCAACGCCGGCGACTGGCAGAGCAAGCTTGGCTTTGTCGCCGCCGGATTCACTGTCGCCGCCATGGACTGCCGCGGCCAGGGTGGCGGAAAGTCGATCGATGTCGGCGGCGTCCCGGGCTGGACCCTGCGCGGGCACATCGTACGCGGCCTCGCCGGCGAACCCGAGGATCTCCTCTACCGCCACACCTTCCTCGATACCGCCCGCCTTGCCCAGATCGTAATGGACATGGATGACGTAGACGCCGAACGCGTCGGCGCAACCGGCGGCAGCCAGGGTGGCGGCCTTACCCTCGCCTGCGTCTCACTTGAACCGCGCGTAAAGCGCGCCGCTCCCATCTTCCCCTTCCTCTGCGACTATAAACGCGTCTGGGACCTCGATATGGACCAGAACGCCTACGCCGAGCTGCGCGAGTGGTTCCGCAACTTCGACCCCCGCCACGAACGCGAAGAGGAGGTCTTCACGCGCTTGGGCTACATCGATGTCCAGCACCTCGCCTCCCGCATCCAGGCCGAAGTGCTGATGGGCGTCGGTCTCATGGACCAGGTCTGCCCGCCCTCAACCCAGTATGCCGCCTTCAACAAGATCAGCTCACCCAAACGGACCGTCATCTACCCCGACTTCGGCCACGAAAAACTGCCCGACTTCGACGACATGATCTTTCAGTGGATGCTCGAAATGTAGGGGCAGAAGGCTAAGCCGCGTAGACCGCCTGCCGTAGGCCGCGTATGTAGCCGATAGCGTACAACCTGCCGATCGAGGAATAGCCGGCGTCCTCGTTGCTGTCGCCTTCCATCGTCGGCACATGGTCGGGCCGCAGCACGCCCTTGAAGCCTATCTCGCGATAGGCCTCCATGCAGGCGAGCATATCCGTTTTCCCGTTGTCGTGAAAGGTCTCGTTGAACTTCTCCGGTACACCCTTCACGTCACGGAAATGCACGAAATAGATTCTGTCCTGGGCGCCGAAATGCCGGATCACCTCCGGCAGGTCCTCGGTCATCAGCGTAAAGTTGCCCTGGCACAGGCAGATGCCATTCGCCGGGCTCGGCACAAGGTCGATCAATCGCTGGAAATTCTCCACACTGCGCATGATTCGGCCCAGTCCTCGGATCGGTGACAGCGGGGGATCGTCGGGGTGCATCGCCATCTTCACCCCGGCCTCCTCCGCCACCGGCACCACCGCCTCCAGAAAGTACTTCAGATTGTCCCACAGCTGCTCTTCGTTGACCTCACCGTAAGGTGTCAGGGGCGCCTCTCGCATCACGTCGTAGTCAAATCCTGACACCAGCGCACCGCCCCGCTCCGGTATCGTCGTCGCCGTCCGCATCCAACCGAAAATAGGCATCCACTCGCTGCACCAGACCGGAATGCCCAGTCTGCCCATGTTACGCAGCAGTTCGCAAACCGTCTCTATCTCCTCATCGCGTCCCGGCAATCCCAGCTTCGCCTTGTCCAATGGCGGACGGCTCTCCAGCACCTCCAAACGAAAACCGGCATTCTCGTAGGCGCTTTTCACCCGCGCCAGGCTCATGAATCCCCACGGCTTCATGTCTGGATCAGGATGGTCGAGCGTAGACATATCCATCGCCCCCACCGCATAGTTTACGCCGCACTGTTTGACGAGCGTCCACAGTGGCGATGGCTGTGGTGGCAGCATCTCAGCGATTCGAATCATTGTACAGTTCCTTAGTTCAGGTTAACGTTGTCTGAGGTTGAAGAAAGGCGACTCGCATTCCCCGTCAGGTACGGGTCAATGTCGACAGAAACATATCACAAATTGACCACTTCGCAAGTCGGCCCGGTCAGATGTTCGGCTGGCAGTTTCAGCCCGGCCCGGTTGGACTCGGTCTTCTTCTGCGGTAAGATACCCGCAACTGCCACGCCAATTACCAGGAACGTGAACACTGCTAAGCCATCCGCGTGCGGCCAATATGCCCCGCCTGTGACTCCCTTCGACAGTAAAGGGAACGAGTCTCTGGCACGCGCAGGCAACAGTCCTGTTACGGCGAATGTGCACACCGCAGAACAGTAGAGTTAGGGAGAAGACGCAATGACGAATCAAGCAAGTTCTCAGGAAACTGCCACGCTGGGAGGGGGGTGCTTCTGGTGCCTCGAACCCCTATATGAGGAGTTGATCGGCGTAAGTCAGGTCGTATCCGGCTATGCCGGCGGCCACGTCCCCAACCCCACCTACGAGCAGGTCTGCGCAAAGACCACCGGCCACGCCGAAGTGATACAGGTCACCTTTGACCCCTCCGTGGTCTCCTTTCGAGAGATCCTCGAAGTCTTCTTCACCTCCCACGATCCCACCACCCCCAATCGCCAGGGCAACGACGTGGGGCCCCAATACCGCTCCGTCATTCTCTACCATGACGAGGAGCAAAAAAGAATGTCCGAGGAGATGATCCGCGACTACGCCCCCCAGATATGGGACGCTCCCATCGTTACCGAACTGGTCCCGCTCGACACCTTCTACGTCGCTGAGTCCTATCACCAGAACTACTACCGCGACAACGGACTCCAGCCCTACTGCCTTTTCGTCATCCGCCCCAAAGTCAGCAAATTCCGCAAACAATGGCAGGCCAAACTGAAAGCGAGCTAGCGCCCATGTCTCCCCAATCCGATATCGCCGCCTTCATCCAACAGACCCCGCTCGTCGACACGCATGAGCATATGCGGCGCGAGGAAGCCTACCTCGACGAGAATCCGGACATCCTCGGCCAGCTCTTTCAAAACTACGTTGGCGCCGACCTGTTCGTCGCCGGAGCCTCCCAGGAAGCGCTCGACAAACTCTTCGACAGTTCAGACCCCGACGTGGCCGCCCGCTTTGCCCCCATTCAGGAAGCCTGGGCGAGAGCGCAGTACACCGGCTACGGCGAAGCCGTCAGCATCATCGCCAAAGACCTCTACGACATCGATGAGCTGACCCCCGACTCAATCGCTGCCGCCCAGGAGAAGAACGCCGCCTTCAACCAGCCCGGTGAGCGCCTGCGCCTCCTCCGCGACGAGGCCAACCTGGACCACATCCAGACCGATGCCAAATCAATGACCGTCCTCCCCGACCTTTCGGGGCCCGACTTCTTCTTCTATGACATCTCCTGGGTCGACTTCTGCTCAGGAAGGCCCAATCACGAAGAAATCGCCCAAAATACCGGCCAGGAAGTATCCGACCTCTATTCACTGCAGCGTGTGATGGAGACCATCTTCGCCTCTTCCTCCTCCCCGGCCATCGCCGTCAAATCGCAGCACGCCTACAACCGCACTCTGCGCTGGCAGGAGCGCACCGACGACGAAGCCGCCAGGGCCCTCGACCTTTATCTGCGCAACGGCGAAGAAATCGACGAGTCCCAGAGGCTCTGCCTCGGCGACTGGTGCTGGGCCCGCGGCGTGGAACTGTGCATTGAGCATGATCTGCCCATGAAGATCCACACCGGCTACTATGCCGGACACAGCCGCATGCCCGTGGACTATATCCGCAGCGGCAATCTATGCCCTCTGCTGGCGAAATATCCCGAAGCCCGCTTCGTCCTCATGCACATCGCCTACCCGTATACCGAAGAGCTGGTCGCCCTGGCCAAGCACTACCCCAATGTCTACGCCGACCTCTGCTGGGCCTGGAGCATCAACCCCTATAGCTCAATGGAGTTTGTCCGCCGTTTCATTCACGCCGCCCCGGCCAACAAGCTCTTCCTCTTCGGCGGAGACACCGGCTACCCCGGCGCCGCCCTCGCCTACGCCAAACAGGCGCGCACCTGGTTCACCAGGGTCATGCAGGCCGAAATCTCCGACGGCCTCCTCACCGAGGCCCAGGCTATCGACCTGGCCCGGCGCTTCATGCGCGACAACCAGTATGAATGTTTCCGCGTTGATGAAAAGAAGGAAACACTCCGCGCCGCCGTGGCACAATGACCAGCGCTGAGGAACCGGACCTGATGGCCGACAGCCGTCCCAACATTATCCTGATCATCACCGACCAGCAGCGCTTCGACACCATCGCCGCGCTCGGATTCGACTACATGGAGACCCCCAACCTCGATCGACTCGTACATGAGGGGGTGAGCTTCACCAACTGCCACATCACCGCGCCTTCGTGCGCACCCGCCCGCGCCAGCCTCTTCACCGGCTACTATCCCCACACCACCGGCATCCTTAAAAACGGCGAACGCTGGACCAACTCCTGGGTCGAGGATCTCAACGCCGGCGGCTACCACTGCGTCAACGTGGGCAAAATGCACACCTCCCCCTTCGAGACGCCTCTCGGCTTTCACGAGCGCTACGTCGTCGAGAACAAAGATCGTTACCTCGAAGGCCGCTACTACTACGATGAATGGGACAAAGCCCTACGCGCCCGCGGCCACGTCAAGCAGCAACGTGTTCTTTACCGCCAGCGCGACGACTACAATGAAGCCCTCGGCGCCTTCGACTGGGAGTTGCCCGAAGACCTGCATTCCGACATGTTCGTCGGCGATTTCGCCGCCTGGTGGCTTCGCAACAAGCCCAAACCGGACGGACCCCTCTTCATGCAGGTTGGCTTTCCCGGCCCCCACCCCCCGTACGACCCAACCCCCCGCTTCAGTCAGCCCTACATGGACAAGGACCTGCCCCTCCAACCCGTCACAGAGGAGGAGCTCGCCGGTCAGCCTCCCCCCTTCCTTGAAATGCGCGCCCATAACGCCGAGGTGGACCACGATTCAGTCATGCACCTCCTCGACCCAACACCGGAACAACGCCACCGCCAGCGCGCCTACTACATGGCCAACGTCTCGATGATCGACGAAAAAGTGGGCGAGCTGCTGGCCGCCCTTGAGGAACAGGGTTACTTGGAAAACGCCGTCGTCATCTTCACCTCGGACCACGGCGACTGTCTCGGAGATCATGGCCACAGCCAGAAGTGGACGATGTACGACACTATCACCCGTGTGCCCACCATTGTCTGGGCGCCTGACCGTTTCGCAGGCGGCCGCTCGCTCGATCATCTCTGTTCTCTCTTCGATCTGGGGCCCACCATTCTCGAGCTCGCCGGCCTCGAGGCGCCGGAGGACTTCGCTGCCGAATCTTTGTTGCCTGCTCTCGCCGGCGAGGACTGGCCCGGCCGCGAAACCGTCTTCGCCGAGCACTGCCGCGATGGCCTCCTGCCCGCCGAATACATGTCCATGGCGCGGACCAATGACTGGAAACTGGTCCACTTTGTCGGCGAACCATACGGCCAGCTCTTCGATCTTGTAAACGATCCTGAGGAAGTCAACAACCTGTGGGACGATCCTGTCCACGCAGCCCGCAAAGAAGAGCTCCTCCAGACTCTGCTGACGTGGCGAATCCGCAGCGGCCTGAACGCGAAGGATTGGGCGATAAACAGCCGCTAGAGGGAGATCAAAATGAAGATCACCGATGTCCGTACCATTTTCGTTGACCGCTATCTGTTCGTTGAAGTGGACACGGACGCCGGCATCACCGGTCTCGGCGAGTCCGGCGCCTGGGGTTTCCTCGAAGCCTCAGCCGGCGCCGTCGAGACCTTCAAGCGCTATCTGATCGACCAGGATCCCCTGCGCATCGAGCACCACTGGCAGTACCTCTACCGCTGGAGCCACTTCCGCGGCGCCGCCGTCATGGGCGCGCTCAGCGCCGTCGACATCGCCCTCTGGGATATTGCCGGCAAGCACTTCGGCGTGCCCGCCTACCAACTTCTCGGCGGAAAAGTGCGCGACAAAGCTCGCGTCTACTACCACGTCTTCGGCGAAACCAAGGAAGAGCTGATCGCCGGCTGTGCCGACGCCCGCGCCCGCGGCTTCACCGCCGTCGGGCACCTCACCCCCTTCCTCGACGACAGCCGCGACCTCCCCTACTTCAAGACCCACGTCGACATGATCGAAGACGCCATCGAGACCGTCGCCGCCTACCGCCAGGCCGTCGGCCGCGACGTCGACCTCTGCATAGAGATCCACCGCCGCCTTACCCCCAGCGAAGCAATCGTGCTCGGCCGCGGCATCGAACCCTACCATCCCTTCTTCTATGAGGACCCCGTAACGCCCGACAACCTCGACGAAATGGCACTCGTGGCCTCCAAGATCGGCATCCCCATCGCCACCGGCGAACGCCTGCATAGCATCTGGGAGTTTCAGGCCCTGCTTCAGCGCGGCGCCGTCCAGTTCGTGCGTCCCGACGTCTGCATGGTCGGCGGCCTGAGCCACGCCAAAAAGATCGCCGCCCTCGCCGAAGCCTTCCACGTACAGGTCGTCCCCCACAACCCCCTCAGCCCCGTCAGCACCGCCGCCTGCATCCAACTCGCCGCCTGCATCCCCAACTTCGCCCTCCAGGAATACCCCATAGGCGAAAACGAACCGCCCAAGAGCGAAATCGTCAAGACCGCCCTCACCCAGGAAGACGGCTTCCTCATCATCCCCGACGCACCCGGCATCGGCATCGAGCTCGCCGAAGACGCCGCCGAGCGCCATCCCTACGCCCCGCGCGCAGTCAAAACCCGCCTCCACGCCGACGGCTCCGTGGTCGATCAATAGCCACACCTTCCAGTGCCTATGATTCAGCTTCAGCCCTGTCACTACTTTCAGTCGACAGATCCGGCAACTGTCAGCTCCGGCCCTTCAGGACAAACCGTCGCACTGCCCACGCCACCCCTTCATCATCATTGGTTGGACCGACGACTGTGGCTGCATCTTTCACCTCGGGCGGCGCATTGCCCATCGCAACGCTAGTGCCTGCCGCGGCAAACATCGGCATGTCGTTGGGGTTGTCACCGATGGCGAGGACCTGCCCCAGAGGAATATCCAGCTTACCTGCCACGAGGCGGAGCGCCGTACCTTTGTCGGCACGAAGGGGAAAAATACACAGCGAATGCAGACTGCCGTCGGGCTCGAAATACGTCTCTGCGCGGCACGCTTGACTGTACCGCGCTACAAGTTCCCCTGCTGCGGCAATCGCATCCCTTTCATTCAGAATCATCCGTTTAGGCTCTGCGACCAAGGCTTTCTCGTTTGCTGAAACAATCACTAGCTGTGAAGTGCTTTGACTGCCTTCCAGCCCTGCGATGGTCCTGTTCTCCACAGGCCCGAGGGCCTGCCCCGGCCTCTGCCGCAAGTAACTGCTGTTTCCCACACTGGTGCTAACCTCCCACCCATTGCGATCCGCGAGCCGGGCAATCGCACGCGCGACCTCCATCGGAATCGTGTAAGAAGCCCAAATCGGACCTGTAGGAGACCCAAAAACCTGCGCCCCATTTGTGCAAATCATTGGATCGCTCAACCCTAGTTGTGCACACAGTTGCTGAACGCCGGCAGCGTTTCGCGTAGTATTGATTACGACCCGAACTCCCGCTTTAGCAGCAGCCTGCAGCATCCGTACGCCCTCGGGCGCGGGCATGCCATCACTGCGAAACAATGTACCGTCAAGATCAACTGAGATGATACCGAAAGAGAAGCTCCCGTTCATTGCTGCTTCCTCAATAAAGAAAACTGAGTGCGCTCCGCCCCTGTGCCATACTGTCCCTGACTTTCGTGCAGCACTGACAACCGTTTCGCCTGGTTCTCCGATGTTCAAAGAGTCTCGCAGAAAACGCTGAACCCATTGCCACGCGACTGCTGGTTAACCTAACCCCTGAACTGTTCTCCTGCCAAATTCACTGACCACGATCTTGTCCTCCTTCCCGTAGCCAATGAGAGCCTCTTCATAAACCCTTCTCTCTGATTTGCCTTAACTAGAAACCACGTGTTATATTTGCCTCCATTATGAGAATTGATGCACGAGAACCACGCATCCCAGTTCATTTCACCACCTCCGGCATCTCCGTCGGCGGCCTCCTCGCTCTTAGATAGCCCGCGCCAGGGCTCTGAGTACCCCATGCCCTGTTCCTGAGCGGGCGCAACCACCAACAACGATACGGAACATGAATCGCAAAGGCGCGCGCATGTTTGTCATGTCGCGTCGCCAATGTTTTCAGAACACTCTTCGTAAGAAGATACCAATACAAGAATCCTCCGTTACAGGAGACACATACCATGTCCGACAGGTACAGACATACGGAAATCGAACCAAAATGGCAGGCCGCCTGGGAAGAACAGGGCCTCTATGACACCGTCGAAGACCCGGCAAGACCCAAGTGGTATGCCCTGACGATGCTGCCTTATACATCCGGAGATCTGCATACAGGTCACTGGTACGCCATGACGCCTAGCGACGCAGCCGCCCGTTTTCGCCGCATGAGTGGCTACAATGTATTCTTCCCTATCGGCTTCGACGCCTTCGGCCTGCCTGCCGAGAACGCCGCCATCCAGAACAACGCCCATCCCCAGGAGTGGACCTACAACAACGTCGAGCGCATGCAGGGCCAGCTCCGTCGCATGGGCGCTATGTGGGCCTGGGACCGCGAAGCCATCAGCTGCGACCCCGAATACTACAAATGGTCCCAGTGGTTCTTCCTCAGGCTCCACGAAATGGGCCTGGCCTACAGGGAGTTCGCGCCCGTCGACTGGTGCCCCCAATGCAACACCACACTGGCGCGCGAGCAGGTCTGGGGCGAAG
>JAPPKT010000065.1 GCA_028819675.1 Caldilineaceae bacterium
TGGCACGGTTGCTGTAGCGGGCGCTGATCACTTCCCCCTGTTCGGTCAGCTTGATCCGCCCCTGGACCGATCCCGGCGGCTGCGCCAGAATGGCGCGATTGGCCGGCCCGCCGCCGCGTCCAATTGAGCCGCCGCGCCCATGGAAGAGAGTAAGTTTGACATCGTAGGAACTGCAAATCTGGGCCAGTCTTTCCTGTGCCTGGTACAGCGACCAGCTGGAACGCAAAAAACCGCCATCCTTGTTGGAGTCGCTGTAGCCGATCATGATCTCCTGGCAGTCATCTCGCTGCGCCAGGTGTTGGCGGTAGATCGGGGACTCGAATAACGCTCTCATGACATCCGGAGCTCGGACCAGGTCATCAATCGTTTCAAATAGGGGCGCGACATCGATCCGGCCAAAGAGGCCCGCGTCCTTGGCCAGCAGTAGGACCTCCAATACATGGCTGACGGAAGTGGTCATGCTGATGATGTACGCGCCTATGGCCTGCGGCGCGATCCGCTCATGTGCCTGACGGATGAGCCGGAAAAGGGCGACCGTCTCGTTGGTCTCGTCGCTGTAGAGCAGTCGGGCCGTTAGCGGGCGCGGACTCTCGATTTCTTCGACCAGGAGCCCCGTCCGCTCCTCTTCCGAAAGAGCCAGATAATCGAAATCAGGATCTTTCGCCTTGTAGTAGCGGTTCACCAGTTCGGCGACCGCCTCGAGGTGGCGGTCTGAGTGCTGGCGAATGTCCATTGAAGCCAGATGGAAGCCAAAAATACGTGCTTGCTGTACCAGACGCTCGAAGCGCCCCTCGGCCAGCCGGTCTCCCTTGTTCTGGCGCAAACTTTCCTGGATCAGCTCCAGGTCGGCAATGAATTCGTCGGCGTTGGAGTACGCCCAAGGGTCAGGCCTCTGCGCTTGCCACGCTTCCCTGTTCTGCGCCAGGGTCGCGCCCAGCCTCCGGTAGATCAGGATCATCTTCTGGCGGTAGGGTTCCAGCGAAAAGCGCTCCAGGCGAGCTTTGTCGCTCGGTGGTGCACTCTCTAGGTCCCCGGCCAAACTGTCGAGAAACGCCTGCGAATAGGCCCCGCGTGTGTTCGCCACGCTGAGATGCCCATACATGCCGACCACAGTACGGCGATAGAGCTCGAGTGCCTGCTCTTTCTGCTGGCGCAAGGCGTCTTCGGTGACATCCTGAGTTACAAATGGGTTGCCGTCCCTGTCTCCGCCGATCCACGAACCGTAGCGCAGAAAAGTGGGCAGTCGGTCTGAACCCGCCTCGTCGTCTTCATCGAAAATGCTGTCAGGAAATTCCCTTTCAAGCGCGTGACCCAACTCGCTGTAGATCTCCGGCAACAGATCAAACAGCGTGGTATCAAAGAAATAGAGCCCCTCGCGCACCTCGTCCAACACGTCCGGACGTCGGTCTCGATTGACGTCGCTCTGCCACAGTGAGACTACGATCTCACGGATCTGATTCCAGTTATCCCTTTCTTCACTCGGCAAGAGTACGTGCGAGTCTAGCTCACGCAGCAATCTGGTCAGGTCGAGCAGCTTCAGAAGGATTGTGCGGCGCTTGGCCTCGGTAGGGTGGGCCGTGAAGACCGGTTTGATCAGCATGTCGTCGAGCAGGTGTCCCACTTCAGAAGGCGGTGTTCCCCCCTTTCGCAGCCTCGTGACGGCTTCCGCAATGGTCTCAGGCATGTGGCGATCAGTCTCTTCCGCCTCTGCCGTCCGCTGGCGAATGACCCGCACACGCTGCTGCTCCTCTGCCAGGTTTACGAGCTGAAAGTAGGTAGTAAAGGCCTTCAACACGCCCAACGTGCTGTCTAAGTCATTGACCAGGTCCGCGGTCAGCTGCTCGATCTGGGGTCCGGCGTCTCGGTCTCCCTGCCGCTGAGCCCGCGTAAGTGCCCGCAACTCTTCGACAAGGTCAAAAATTGCCTGGCCTTCCTGCTCGACGATCGTTTCGCCAAGAACGTTTCCAAGCTGGCGGACCGTCCACCGCAACTGGCGGTCCGCATCCCGCCGCTCCGATGCGTTGCCTTTCTCGGGATCAACGTCTGTATCGATTTGACCCTGCCTGGGCCAGGTAATCATTCAGGTGCCCCTACAGCTATTCCTTCAGCAACGGTCCAAAGTGGGAGCTTTCCAAATGGACCAACCGCGGTACTGGAAAGGCTCTGCTTCAGCGTTCCCTGAGATGCCTTAAGCTAAGCGTCCCGAATCTCTTTCACTACGAGATCACCGAGGACCTCTGTTCCTGCTGTCTCCGTTCCCGGTTGGGCAATGTCAGGCGTCCGTACACCAAGAGCCAGGATGGCATCTACTGCCTCCTCCACCGCCGCAGCCTCCTTCTCCAATCCAAGGCTATGGCGGAGAAGCATCGCGCTGCTCAGAATCGCGGCAAGGGGGTTGGCGATCCCCTGTCCGGCGATGTCGGGTGCACTGCCGTGGATCGGCTCATACAGTCCGAGCGGCAGGTTGTGCCGGTTGCTGACATCGCCCAGGCTGGCTGAAGGCAGCATGCCCATCGACCCGGCCAGCATCGAAGCTTCATCCGTGAGTATGTCTCCAAACAGGTTGCCGGCAACGATCACGTCGAAGTCAGACGGCCTGCGAATCAGATGCATGGCCATGGCGTCAACCAGAATGTGCTCGACCTCAAGTTCGGGGTAGTCGGCCAGAGCCTCAGTCGCCACGCTGCGCCAGAGTCGTGAGGAGGCGAGAACGTTAAACTTGTCCACGCTGGCGAGGCGGCGTTTGCGCTCCATCGCCGAATCCGCGGCCAGCCGCACGACGCGATCGATCTCCGGCCTGGTGTAGAGCATTGTGTCGTAGGCTTCGAAGTTGTCGTCAGGCTCTTTGCGCTCGCCAAAGTAGATGCCCCCGGTCAATTCGCGTACGACCAGAAGGTCAACACCTTCCAGCGTCTCTTCCTTGATGGTACTGGCGGACAGTAGCTCTGGTTGCAGTTTTACGGGGCGCAGGTTGGCGAACAGGTCCAAGCTCTTTCGCAGAGCAAGGACCCCCTGTTCTGGTCTGTCGGGCAAGCTGGGGTCGTCCCACTTCGGCCCACCTACGGCGCCAAGCAGCACTGCCTCCGCCGCGGAGGCTGCCTCAACCGTCTCTTCCGGCAAACTGGTGCCCAACTCATCGATGGAACGTCCGCCGATCTGCTGATGGTCGAAGACGAAGCAGTGGCTGAATCGATCGGCCACCGCTGCAAGGACTTTCTTTGCTTCCGCCGTGACTTCCGGGCCGATTCCGTCACCATCCAATATAACAATCGTTGCATCCATTCGTCATTCTTCCTTCTCAATTGGGGTCTCTGTCTCGGCCTGCTCCCTTCGATAAGGCCGAATGTCGGAAATTTCTGGATCTGCTGTGAGTTTCTCAGTTGTACAGTATTCTGCCTCTGACCGGCCCCGTCAACACTACCCTTTCTGGCCTTTCAAGATTCCTTCGGATACCCTGGATTCTGACCGGTGCGATCCTACATTCCTGCGGCTAGGCCGCGTATTCGACGTCTTCATCCATTGTCAATGGCCGTCTGCCCCCAAAAACTGCCAGCTCAAAAATTCTGAAGTAGCAGTCCACGTCGTCAAAGCCAATCTCGCGCAACCATTCGCATTGCAGCTCCACCGAGGCCAGAATGTTGGCCTGTTTATCTTCCCTGCTGTGATATGCAGCCGCCACCTGGTCGCGAGTCTGGCCCTCGCCCTCTGTCAGCTGGCTTGCCCAAAGCGTGTCGATGAAATAATCATCATACAGCGCCTCGATTCGAGGCGTCGCCGAAGATACATGCTCAATGTTTACAAAGACACCGCCCTGCACCAACAAGTCGAAAACATCGACATAAACCTGTCGCTTAACTGAGTCCGGTTGGTGATGGATCGAAAAGCCGGAAACAACCGCGTCGAAGGGCGCGTGCGCGGAGATAATATCGAACCAGGATGGGTCGGTGTAATCTGCAGAAGAGACGTGAAGCGACTTACTGTAGGCCTCCAGGTTGCTCAGGGCAGCCTGAAGCATTGGCGTGGAGAAATCGACCAACGTCCCCCTGGCGCGCGGATATTTCTCCAGGATCGCTGCCGCCAGAATTCCGTCGCCGCAACCTAGGTCCAGGAAATTGTGTACCGGCCGCTCGCCTTGGGCCTGGTCCGCCTCTGGCCCGGCGATCACCCGCATCATCACGTCCAACTGAATCTGGGAAAGGGGGACGCCCTTGCGCACTCTTTTGAGGAAACCGTCGACCAGCGAGGGGTTCTTCCACACTGCACTCTTGCCATCCGCCGGAAGCGCGCCCGTTGTCATCCGCTTCATCCCCCTTCCATTCGCCGGCTCCCGATAGCCTGCTTCCGGAACCAGTCCTCGCGGCACGGGCAGCTTGAAATCAAGAACCGTCAGTTTGACGCCGCGGCCTCAAAGGCGCTGATCTGCTCCTCCTTGTCCAGAAGATAGCCGAGGTCATCCAGGCCGCGCAGCAGGCAGTGTTTGCGGAAGGGATCGATTTCAAATGACCAGGAACCTTCCGGTTCTCCCGTGCCGCCGCTGTCAAGGCTCGGCAGTGTCACCGTCTGGCTTGGCAGGTCGATGCACATGCTGGTCTGCGGAACTTCCTCGACCAAATCAAGCAGCCGGCCGACCGTCTCTTCAGGCAACCTGATGGGCAGGAGTCCGTTTTTCAGGCTGTTATTGTAGAAAATGTCCGCGAACGCTGGGGAAATAACGGCTCGGAAACCATACTGGGTGAGCGCCCATACGGCATGTTCACGGCTGGACCCGATGCCAAAATTGCGTCCGGCCACGAGTATTTCCGACCCTTGAAATTGGGGCTGATTGAGGACAAAGTCTGGATTTGGACTGCCGTCACGGGCGTAGCGCCACCATGAGAACAGTCCATCGCCCATCCCCTCTTGGGTGACGGCAGTGAGATATCGGGCCGGAATGATCTGGTCGGTGTCGACGTTCTCGGTTCTTAACGGCAGTGCGGTCGATGTCAGCGTGGTGAAGGGTTGCATCAGAGGATCTCCCGCACGTCGGTAACGCGGCCGTTGACTGCGGCAGCCGCGGCCATGATCGGGCTCATCAAAAGGGAACGGCTCCCCGGGCCCTGTCTGCCCATGAAGTTTCGGTTGCTGGTGCTGGCGACATACTTGCCCTCGCCTGCCTTGTCGTCGTTCATCGCCAGGCACATGCTGCATCCTGCCCCGCGCCACTCAAATCCAGCTTCGCTGAAAATGCGGTCCAGTCCTTCTGCCTCGGCCTGGGCCTTGACAGCCTTCGATCCCGGTACGACCAGCGCTTCCACATGGTTCGAGACTCGTCGGCCCTTGGCAATGGCGGCCGCGGCGCGCAAATCTTCAATGCGGCTGTTTGTGCACGAGCCGATAAAAACAATGTCGACGTGCTGTCCTTCTATCGGCTGACCTTCGGTCAGGCCCATGTATTCGAGCGCACTTTGGAGACTGCGCCTCTCTGCCGGATCCTCCAGGTCACTTGCTTTGGGTACCCGTTTGGTGACGGGCACGCCTTGGCCGGGATTGGTTCCGTAGGTCACCATCGGCTCCAGCGCGGTCGCGTCCAGCGTCAACTCCCGGTCAAAGACAGCGTCATCGTCAGTCTTCAACGTGCGCCAGTGGGCGACCGCACTGTCCCAGGCATCGCCCTTGGGCGCGTACGTACGCCCGTTAATGTACTCGAATGTAGTCTCGTCGGGGGCGATCAGCCCCGCGCGCGCACCCCCCTCGATGCTCATATTGCAGATCGTCATGCGGCTGGCCATGTCGAGGGCCCGGATCGCCTCGCCGCGATATTCGAAAACGTAGCCCACGCCGCCGCCGGCGCCGTTCTTGGCGATGATCGCGAGAATGATATCTTTGGCCGTCACACCGTGTCCAAGCGAGCCCTCCACGTTGATGGCGAACGTCTTCGCCTGCTTCTGCATAATACATTGTGTCGCCAGAACGTGGCCGACCTCGCTGGTCCCGATGCCGAACGCCAGCGCACCGAACGCGCCGTGCGTGCTGGTGTGACTGTCGCCGCACACGATCGTCATGCCCGGCTGGGTGATCCCCAATTCGGGCCCGATGACATGCACGATGCCCTGGATGTCACCTTCAATGTCGAAGAGTGGAACACCGAAGTCGGCGCAATTTGTTCGAAGGGCGCGAACCTGGGTGGCCGCATCGTCCGGCCAGTCGACCTCCACGGCCCCGATGCGAGTGGGAATGGCGTGGTCCATGGTGGCGAAAGTCTTGTCCGGCCGACGCACTGGCAGGCCCCGTTCCCGAAGTGTGGCGAACGCCTGCGGGGACGTGACTTCGTGAACCAGGTGGGCATCGATGTAGAGCACGGCTGGCGCGCCTTCATCTTGCGCAATCACGTGCGCATCCCAAATCTTTTCGAATAGCGTCTTTCCCATTCTACCTTTCCTAGCCTCTATTTTGTTACAATTCCTGGGGGTCGGCCTGCTTAAGGTAGGCTCGTCTCGCCCATCAGATAACGGTCGCACTCTCGCGCCGCGCCGCGTCCTTCGTTGATCGCCCAAACAACCAGGCTCTGCCCGCGGCGCATGTCGCCTGCGGCAAATACGCCGGGAACGTTGGTAGCGAACTTGCCGTACTCGGCCTGGGCATTGGAGCGGGCATCTCTCTCGACACCCAACTGATCCAGCACAGGATTCTCTGGGCCAAGGAAGCCCATCGCCAGCAATACCAACTGGGCCGGCCACACCTTTTCGCTGCCGGGCACTTCGCGCATTTCGGGGCGAGCCCCGTTTACGCTTGGCAGCCATTCGATGAGGACAGTGTGGAGTTCCTTCAGTCGGCCGTTTTCGTCGCCTACGAACCTCTTGGTGCTGATCTCGAACGTGCGCGGGTCTGCGCCAAAACGGGCTGCCGCTTCCGCGTGGCCGTAGTCCACGCGAAAAATGTTCGGCCACTCCGGCCAGGGATTGCTTGCAGCCCGTTCCGGAGGCGGCTGCGGCAAGATCTCAAACATGCTGACACTATTACACCCGTGTCGCATCGACGTACCCAGGCAGTCGTTTCCCGTGTCGCCGCCTCCAATCACGATAACGTCTTTGCCCTCAGCCGAGATAAACGGATAGCTGTAGCCTTCCCCTGGAACTTCGCCATACTTACCATCGAGCAGCTGCTTCGTATTGCCGTGAAGGAACTCCATGGCAAAGTGGATGCCCTCCAGCTCCCTGCCCTCGATTGGCAGATCGCGGGGATTGGTGGCGCCCCCGCAGAGTACGATCGCATCGTTTTCTTCCAGAAGACCGTCGGCCGGAATGTCTTTCCCTACTTCGCAGTTTGTAATGAAGGTAACGCCTTCAGCGCGCATCAGTTCGACGCGCTGTTCGACGCGCTCCTTTTCCAGCTTCATATTGGGGATGCCGTACATCAGTAGCCCGCCGATGCGGTCGGCCCGTTCATATACAGTGACGGTATGGCCGGCTGTGTTGAGCTGGTCGGCGCAGGCAAGTCCGGCCGGCCCCGAGCCGACGACGGCTACTTTCTTGCCCGTGCGCACCACGGGCGGTTGTGCTACGACCCAACCCTCTTCAAATCCCCTGTCGATGATCGCGCATTCGATGCTCTTTATCGTTACCGGTGGGTCGATTATGCCCAAAGTGCACGAGCCTTCGCACGGGGCCGGGCAGACGCGGCCGGTAAATTCAGGGAAATTGTTGGTTGCGTGCAGCCTGTCCAACGCCTCGCGCCAGCGATTCTGATAGACTAGGTCGTTCCACTCAGGGATCAGATTGTTTATGGGGCAGCCGCCCTCCGGCATCGTTCCCGTATGGCAAAAGGGAATGCCGCAGTCCATGCAGCGGGCGCCTTGCTCCTGCAGGTCTTCCGTCGACAGATGGAGATGAAACTCGTCCCAATCCTGAATTCGTTCAAGGGGCGCGCGTTCCGGAAATGGCTGCCGCTCGAATTCAAGAAAGCCGGTTGGTTTACCCATTCGAAATCTCCTGACTGCGTATTGCGTGGAAAGGGTTAACGCGCAATACCGGGTCGATGCACTCCCTCTCGCAATGCTTAGTTCCCGCTCACCCGCGCCGCCAGGTCCTGGCTGTTGCGCTCGAACGCGGCCATCATCGCCTCCGCCCCTTTGAGACCCATGGCCTCTACTTCGGCGAGACACTGTAGCATGCGCTTATAGTCTTTCGGTAAAACTTTGACAAACTTGCCAACGTAGGCGTCCCAATCCGACAGAATCCTTCCGGCCACTTCCGAACTGGTGTAAGCATAGTGGCGCTGTATCATCTCTCGAACTTCGGCAATCTCATCCGGATCTTCGAGTTTCCCGATCTCGACCATTTCCAGGTTTACGCGTCTGTCGAAGTGGACGCCGTCCACCGGCTTCTCGTCCAGGACATAGGCAATGCCGCCGGACATGCCTGCCGCAAAGTTTCTTCCCGTCCGTCCCAATACGACCACACGGCCGCCCGTCATGTATTCGCAGCCGTGGTCGCCTACGCCCTCGATGACAGCATGCATGCCCGAGTTACGGACACAGAAGCGCTCGCCCGCCATGCCGCGAACGTAAGCTTCCCCGCTGGTCGCGCCGTAAAAGGCCACGTTGCCGATGATAATGTTGTCTTCAGCCTTGAAGGTTGAGCCATAGGGCGGGTAGGCGATTATCTTTCCGCCTGAGAGCCCCTTGCCAAAGTAGTCGTTGCCATCCCCCTCGAGTTCAAGCGTCATGCCTCTGGGTATGAATGCGCCGAAACTCTGGCCGGCAGCGCCCTGGAAGTGCAGTTGAATCGTGTCTTCGGGCAGCCCATCCGGTCCGAAACGGCGCGTGATCTCGCTGCCGGTAATGGTGCCGACAACCCGGTTCGTGTTGTGGATGGGCAGCGACTCTTTGACTCGCTTCAGAGAGCTCTCCACTCCATCGCCACTCTGGGCGGCGTGCACCCGTTGCACCTCTTCCACACTGTTTTCGAGTGCAGGCATGCAAAGTTCGAGCAGTGTCGTATTGTCCAGTGCTTTGTCCAGCCCGTGGTCCTGGTCTATCTGGCAGTAGCGCCCCCAATCCTCCGGCACATCGGGTCGATGCAGGATTGCGGTCAAGTCGATGCCTTGTGCCTTCCAGTGTTCGATCGAGTGTGGCGCCTCCAGACGGTCGGTTCGCCCGATCATCTCGTTCACGGTTCGAAAACCGAGCTTTGCCATGTACTCCCGCAACTCCTGGGCGATAAAGTACATGAAATTGA